>JAJZJT010000022.1 GCA_021809995.1 Actinomycetes bacterium | reverse complement strand
CTCGACCAGGTCCGGGGCTGCCCCGGCGGCTGGTGAGCCGGGTCGGTCCGCCGGGGACCCCGCCCCTGAGGGAACGGGAGGTAGAGACGGGAGGCCACGTCGGGCACCCGCCTGGCGCTCGTCGGTCACCTTGGCGCGGTCGGGCGCAGTGGTCCGGGTGAGCAGTGCGGCGCGGCCCAGTGCGAGGGCGGCGAGCTCGACGAGGACGATCCCCGCGACGCCGGGCCGCAGCGGCGGCACGGCGGGGGCGAGGGCAGCGAGCACCGCCACGGCCAAGACGACGGTGACGTGGAGCCCTGGCGGGACGACGCGCACGATACCGAGCGGGCCACGAGCGCTCAGCGCCGCCGCAGCGGCGACCGCGGCTACGACGAGCGGGAGGGTGTCGGTACCGGTCCGGACCGTCAGGTCGCAGAGGGCGCCCGCAATGACGAGCTCGAGGGCTTGGAGCGCCCAGAAGGGCAGGACCTGGCGCCGACGACGGGTCGTCAGGACGGCGTGACCGGTCCCGACTGGCCCCGGTCGGGTGCCGACGCCTGCGACGCCGCGTCGGCCTCGGACGCCCCCTCCTCGAGGCCCTTTTTGAACTCGCGCTGCGCCGAGCCGAGGGACCGGGCGAGCTTGGGGATCTGGGTGCTGCCGAAGAGGACGAGCACCACCACCACCAGGACGATGATGCCGTCCACGCCGAAGATCTCGGCAGGGGGGCTCAGGAACATGGCTGCGTCTCCTTCGTCGCGTCCACTGCCAGGTTAGACCCCTTCGGGCTCGACCGACACCACGCCGCCGGCTCCACGCCGACGGCGCCCCCGGAACAGCGACCCGTCTGGCCCGTCGGCGGGGGACGGCGGGGGACGGCGGGCTCAGCCGGCCAGGAACACCCCGAGGCACAGGGCTGCCACCGACGCCGTGCCGCCGATCGATCCCCAGATGGCCAGGGCGCGCCGGGACGTCGACCGCTGGTGGAGGTAGACGGCGACGCCGGCGACCACGACGACGGCGATCTTGACGCCGAGGACCACCTGCCAGGCGGACGTGGCCTGCCCGGCGTGGACGGCGGCGATGTTCCAGAACCCGGTGACGACCAGCAGTGCGTACGCCGGCCACAACAGGCGCGCCAGGGCCCGCGCCACCGCCCGGGGCGCACCCTCGCCGAGACCCCGGACGGTGGGGAGCAGCCCGGTCACCGCGATCTGGCCACCCACCCACACGGTCGCGGCGAGCACATGGAGGATCAGCCGCACGCCGTCGATGGCTGGCGAGAGCGTCGGGCCCGACGCGGCGGCGAACGCCGTCATCGCGACGTGGCGGGCCGCCGCTCCCGTCCCGACGGTCGGCTCACTTGCCCTGCCAGTTGGGCCGGCGCTTCTCGGCGAACGCCACGGCACCCTCCATCGCGTCGGCTGAGCCGAACACCTCGGGCACGGCGGCGTTGTTGATGGCCCACCCCTCGGCGTCGGGGACCTCGCCCGCCTGCTTCATCACCCGCTTCGAGGCTCGCACGGCGAGGGGCGCGTTCTCGGCGATCGTGCCGGCGAGCGCCAGGGCCTCGTCGATGAGGCGGTCGGCCGGGACCACGCGGTTGATGAGCCCCACCTCGAGGGCACGGCGGGCGTCGATGGGGTCGCCGGTCAGCGCCAGCTCGAGGGCGACGGCCGGCGGGATGCGCTTGGGGAGGCGGATGAGCGCCCCAGCCCCGGCGAAGAGGCCGCGCTTGACCTCGGGGATGCCGAAGACGGCGTGCTCGGCGGCGACCACGAGGTCGCAGCTCAGCATGACCTCGCAGCCGCCGGCCAGGGCCGAGCCGTTGACGGCGGCGATGATCGGCTTGGGGAAGTCGCGCTGGGCGATGCCGGCGAACCCCCCGGTCGCCCCCATGATGTCGCCGGCTTCGCCGGCGGCGAACGCCTTGAGGTCCATGCCGGCGCAGAACGCCTTGTCGCCGCTGCCAGTCAGGATGACGACCCGGCAGCCGTCGTCCTCGGCGAGCTCGTCGAGCGCGGCCGCCATCGCCTTCGAGACGGCGCCGTTGACGGCGTTGCGTGCCTCGGGGCGGTTGATGGTCAGGATCTCGATCTGGCCCCGGCGCTCGCGGAGCAGTACGTCGGACACGGCTTTCCTCCTCGGTTCGCCGGCACGGCCCCGCTCCGGAGCCTGCGGCCGGCGCTGACGGACGCAGCGACGGCTGAGACGCTAGCTCCTCCCCGGCGCAGCAGGACGACCGATGCCGCGGGTGGCTCAGGGGGACGGCAGCGACCAGGCCGGTGGGCCCCCGGCCACCATCACCTGCTCACCGACCAGCCGGGCGACGTCGAGCTCGCCGGCTGCGGCCAGCGCACCGGGGCCCGCTGCCGCTGCGACCTGGCGGCCGTCGGCCAGGCGTGCCACCACCGGCGCGGCGGTCGGCTGCCCGTCGCGGTCTCTCGCCACCGTGGCGGCAACCACCGTCGCGACAGCCGGCTCGGGGACCTCGAGAGCGACGTCGGCGGCCGAGGCGTCGATGGCGGCCTGGCCGGCGGACGTGTCACCGCGTCGGAAGCCGCCGGTCGGCGGCTCGGAGGCGTAGAGGCCCAGCGAGTGCTTGGTGACGAACCACCCGAGGCCCGACGCCAGCCCCATCCCTCCCCGGGCCCGGACGCGATCGGTGACCTCGGCGATCCCGTGGGTGGTGTAGTTGTTCCCCGGTCCGCCGAAGTAGGGGAGCCCGCCGGTGAGCGTCAGCCCCCGCTGGTCGTCGGTGGCGACGCCGAGGGCGTCGCAGGCGAGCTCGACGGCGACGGGGAAGCACGAGTACAGGTCGAGGGCGGCGACGTCGTCGACCGAGACGGCCCGGCCGGCCGCCTCGGTCGCCGCCGCGAACAGCGCTCGGCCGGCCACGGCGATGGCCGGTGACGTCGCCGGGTCGGGCCGGGCCGAGACGGCTCGCACATCGGTGGCGTCCGCCCCTGCCCACACGAAGACGGCCCGGTCGGCTACCCCGGCCCGGCGTGCCTCGGCGAGGGAGCAAACGACCAGTGCCGCTGCCTGGTCCGAGCCGAGGAACGCCGCCATGCGCTTGGTGTAGGGCTCCGAGACGACCCGGTTCTCCGGCGACGGCGTGGCGATCTCGTCGGCGGTCAGCGTGTCGCGGAACCACGCGTAGGGGTTGCCCGCCGCCACCTCGGTGAACGGAGCGAAGAGGCGCCCGAGCACCTCCCGGTGGGCGACCGTCGAGCGCCCGGCCCGGGCCGCGACCGCGCTCTCGAGCATCGGGTAGACGTTGACGGGGAGGACCAGGCCGATGGCGGCCTCGCCGGGTCCGATCCCGGGCTGGTCGTCCCCGACCACCGGGTCGGGCTCTCCGTCCCCGGTCGCGACGGGCTCGACCCCCACGGCGCGTCGGGCCCGTTGCGACCGCAGCGCTTCGGCTCCGGCGATGACCGAGGTGCCGAGCCGCCCGGACGCGATGTCGGCGGCGGCGCGGGTGAGGAGCCACTGGGGCGAGTTCCCGCCGATGGTGGTCCGCTCGACGCGCTCGGGGCGGAGCCCGCAGCGGGCGGCCAGTTCGGAGGCGGGCGCCGGGCCGGTGCGGCTCATGATGTCCACGACCGACACCCGCTGGACGCGGCTGCGCAGCCCGGGCGCGTCAGCCAGCGCGGCCTCGACCGCCCGGGCCATCAGGTCCACCGGGGTGACGAGGTCGTGGTCGCCCGGCCCGCGTGCGACCGCCTGACCCGACGCCACCACCACCGGGGTGCGTTCCTCGTCGACTGCCCTGCTCACGTCGGCCCTCCCGTCGATCGAGCGCATCGCCCCACTGGTCGTGCCGGACCTGGCAGGCTGGGCCGATGGTAGCCAACCTGCTCCCTCCGGGGTTCCGCGTGGGCGTGGCGACAGCCGGGTTCCAGGTCGAGGGCGGCTTCAACGGCCCGGGCGAGCCGGCCAACAACTGGGAGGTATGGGAGCTGACGGGACGGGCCGAGCCGTCGGGGGCGGCCGTCAGGTTCTTCGAGGACCCCGAGCCGCTCCTCGACCGCGCCGCCGGGCTCGGGTGTGACTCGTTCCGCCTGAGCGTGGAGTGGGCGCGCGTCGAGCGACGCGACGGTCACGTCGACGCCGCCGCGCTGGAGCGCTACCGCGAGATCGTCGACGCCTGCCTCGCCCGTGGTCTCGAGCCGCTGGTCACCGTCCACCACTTCACGCACCCCGCCTGGCTCGGCGCCGAGCACTGGCTGCACCCGGACGCGCCGGCACGTTTCCGCCGCTACGCCGAGCGCGTGGTCGAGGCGCTCGCTCCCGCCGTACGGCTGTGGGTGACCGTGAACGAGGTCAACGTCCTCGCCCTCCAGTCGTGGTTCTTCGGCGCCTTCCCGCCCGGGAGGGTGGGGGCAGCCGCCGACGCGGCGACGGCGCTCGGCAACCTGCTCCACGCCCACGTGCTCGCCTACGAGGCCATCCACGAGGCCCGACCGGACGCCGTGGTGACGACGAACAACGCCGGCGTCACCGTCTACGAGCTCGACCAGATGCTGACCGACCTCCTCCTCGCCCGCCGCGCCGGGGTTGCGCGCCAGCGGGTCTCCGCCTGGTGCGAGGGCCGCCGGGCCGTCCACGACCGCGCCGTGCCTCCTGCCGGGCCGGTCGAGCGTGGGTTGCGTGCCCTCGCCCGCCGGGTCGTGCGGCCGGACACCCCCGCGCTGGTGCGGGCTGTCGACGCCGCCTACGCGAGCCCTTGCGAGTGCACGCTCGACGTCGTGGGCGTCGACCACTACGACCCGGTCGCCTCCCGTCACCTCCAGCTCCCGGGACGCCGCACGGCGGGCGGTCGCTCGGGCGTCGTGCGTCCGCTGTGGGACGAGATCCCCGATCCGGCGCGCTTCGGGCGGTGGCTCGCCGGGGTCGCCCGGGACGCCCCGGGGCGCCCCGTGTGGGTGGTGGAGAACGGCCTGTGCACACGGGTACGCGCCGGCCGGTCGTACGCTCGCTCGGACGGGTGGACCCGCCCCGCCTACCTCCGCACGCACCTCGCCGCCCTGGTCCGCGCCGTCGGCTCCGGGGTCCCCGTCGAGGGGTACTGGCACTGGTCCATCGTCGACAACTACGAGTGGGGGAGCTACGAGCCCCGCTTCGGCGTCTTCGGCATCGACCGGCACCACGGTCCCGGCGGGTTCCGGTGGCTGGAGACCGACGCCGCCGGGCACGACGCACCCGGCGCGTTCCGCCAGCTCGTGGCCGGTCTCCGCGCCGGCGACGCATCGGTGCTCGGGAGCGGCGGCGTCGATCCGCTCAAGGCCTCGACGGCATGTGCCGAAACGTTGGGGGAACGTTGACCTCTGCCGGGTGACCGGCACCGGGTCGAGCGCAGGGAACGGGTGACAGCGGCTCCGTCGCCCCGGGCGCCTCGCGGCGCGCACGCCCCGCGCCGCGCCGGTGCCGTGCCTCGCCGGCCGGGTCCAAGGCACAGAGGAGCACCGTGGCGCGACTGGCGGTCAGGGAGGCAAGGGGAACCGGCCGGTCCGAGACGCCGCCGCGTCTCGCCGCAGCACTCGTGCGCCGCCGCATGGTCGGGATCGTGGTGGTCGTCGCCGTGGTCGTCGCCATGCTCGTCGTGCCGAAGGTCGCCTCCACGGCGAGCGCCCCGGCGGGCAGCGGGATCACCTACCTGCCGGGCCAGACGCACATGAACGCGCCGTACTCGCACGGCGTCGCCGTCTCGGGCGTCACCTGCGGGCCGGGCGTGCGCCAGGTCCCCTGGTCGGCCTACGCACCGCCGTGCGAGCCCAAGTGGACGGGCAACAACGGCGGAGCCACGGCCCCCGGCGTCACCGCCACGACGATCACCCTCTCGTTCCGGGCGGCCACCTCGGCCATCCTGCAGGCCCTCTACACCATCGTGCCGAAGTCGGTGATCGGGACGAGCAAGGAGGCCGAGGAGACCCTCCAGGCCTACATCAACGTCTTCAACAAGAACTTCGAGCTCTACGGGCGTCACGTGGTCCTCGCCAGCTACGTCGGCCAGGGCAACTTCATCAACGAGGACGTCGGTACCGGCGCCGCCCAAGCCGAGGCCGACGCCGTCAACGTGGCGACGTCGCTGCACGCGTTCGCAGACATGTCGCTGGTCGGGTCGTCGGTGCCCTACACCGAGGACCTCCAGGCGAACAAGGTGATCTCCTTCGGGCTCTACCTGCAGGACCAGCAGTGGTACCAGCAGAACGCGCCGTGGCAGTACACGCCAGGCCCCAACTGCACCAAGTCGGCCCGGGCGATCGGCGAGCTCTTCGGTCGACAGCTGAAGGGCACCACCGCCGAGTTCGCCAAGGGCGCCCTGCGTGGCAAGGTGCGCAAGCTCGGCATCATCTACCAGAACACCCCGACGGCGACGGCCTGCGAGCAGCAGATGGTCCAGGACCTCGCCGCCTACGGGGTGCACCCGGCGGCGACCGCGGCGGTCACCTTCAACGTGTCGAAGCTGGCCGACGAGTCGGCGTCGACGATCGCCGAGATGAAGAAGCAAGGCGTGACGACCGTCATCTGCTCGAGCTGCGACCCGGTCTCGCCGCAGTTCTACCTCTCGGCTGCCAACCAGGACAACTACCACCCGGAGTGGTTCATCCAGTCTCTCTTCGGCACGGGCGCGACGACGAGCGAGAAGTTCATCCGGCTCTTCCCGGCGAACCAGCGCTCGCAGATCCTCACCTACGGTTCCGCCCCGACCCCGACGGCGCAGGCGGAGGCTCTGAAGGTCTTCAAGATGGGCAACACCGACCCGACGGCCACCATCATCCCCTCCTACGTCTTCGTCTACGCCTCCGTGCTCCAGTTCTTCGACGCCCTCCAGCTGGCGGGGCCCAACCTGACGCCGAACAACCTCGAGGCCGCCATGCGGGCGATCCCCACCTCCCTGCCCGGTGGCGAGCTCGGCGGCTGGAGCGGCTCGGCAGGGCCCTTCGACCCGGCGTCCACGTTCCAGGTCCTGCACTGGAACAACCACGAGCCGAGCCAGGCCGACGGCCGCCTCGGCACCTACGACGTGTGCGACAACGGCACGGCGTACTCGTTCACGGGCGGCGGACCGCAGATGCCGGCCCACACCCAGCTCACCTGCGAGCCGGGGATCAGCCGCGCACAGCTCGGCGCAGCGTCACCGGGCGGCACGGGGGGTGCCGCGGGAACCGCCGCGGCGCTCGGAGCAGTCCGCCGTGAGGCCGGAGGGAGGGTCCGATGAGTGAGCTCGCGCTCCGCCGACCGCCAGCGCACCGCTCGGCCCGGACGCGGGCGGAGGCGTCCGCCCGCGAGCTCGGTCGTAGCGTCCGGACCGGGGCAGCCGTCCTCGCCGCTCTCGTCGTCCTCTACGTCGCCACGAACGCCGTGCACCCGCTCGGCCCCGGCATCGTGCTGAAGGGCATCGTCACCGGCGGGCTCTCGTCGCTGGTGGCGATGGGGCTGGTCCTCATCTACCGCTCCTCGCGGATCATCAACTTCTCGCAGCAGGTCATCGGCGGGCTCGCCGCGACGGTCAGCGTCCTCCTCGTGGCGGGGAGGGGCTATTCCTACTGGGTGGCCGTTCCCGTCGGCCTCGTGGTGGCGGTCCTGACGGGATGGCTGGTCGAGGCCCTCTTCATCCGCCGGTTCGCCCAGGCGCCGAGGCTGATCCTGACCGTGGCGACCATCGGCATCTACCAGCTGCTGGGAGCCGCCGAGCTGGGACTGCCCAACCTCTTCACCCTGAAGGCGGGCGCGGCCCAGACCCTCGCCACGCCGTTCACCTTCCACTTCCACCTCTCGCCGTTCAACTTCACGGGCGACGACCTCGTCGCCCTGGTGGCCGTGCCGATCGCGCTCGCGCTCCTGTACTGGTTCTTCGTGCGGACTGACTACGGCGTCGCAATCCGGGCCGCCGCCGACTCGGGGGAGCGGGCGCTCCTGCTCGGGATCCCCGTGCGCCGGCTGAGCCAGATCACCTGGATGGTGGCGGCCGGGCTGTCGGGGGTGGGTGCCATCCTGTCCGCGCCCAAGAGCATCAGCGGCTTCACGCTGGGCAACATCACCAGCCCGGCGACCCTCCTGCTGCCGTTGGCCGCCGCCGTGCTGGCCGGCATGGAGTCCCTGCCGGCCACGGTGGCGTGGTCGTTGGTGCTCGGCGTGGTCAACGAGGCCGTCTACGCCGTCTCCTTGCAGGCCAGCTACCAGGACGTGGCCCAGTTCGTCGTGATCATCCTCGGCCTCCTCCTCGCCCGGTCGCGCCGCGACCGGCTTCCCGAGGGAGCGCTGGGCGACTTCGTCGCCGTGCGTGAGGTCGCCGGCGTCCCCCACCACCTCGCCCGGCTGCGCGAGGTGGTGGCGGCCAGGGTCGGCCTCGTCGTCGTGCTCGTGGCGGCGGCAGCCCTCGTCCCGCTGACCTTCAGCCAGTCCAAGCAGCTGCTAGCCGCCGACGTCGCCATCTACGCCATGATCGGCGTGTCCATCGTCGTGCTGACCGGCTGGGCCGGTCAGATCAGCCTGGGCCAGTTCGCCTTCGTGGGCGTGGGAGCGGCGACCGCGGGCTCGCTGATGGTGAGCCAGCACGTCGACTTCTTCGTGGCCACCGCGGCCGCTGCCGTCGTCGGCGCCCTCGTCGCCGTGGTGATCGGCATCCCGGCCCTGCGGATCCCCGGCCTCTACCTGGCCGTCGCCACGCTGGCGTTCGCCGCCCCCGTCTCCTCCTACGTGCTCTCGTCGAGCTTCTTCCCGGCCATCAACCCGACCCAGGTGCCTCGACCGGTGCTCTTCGGCCGCTTCGACCTGGGGTCCCAGTCGACCTTCTACGAGGTCTGCCTGATCGGGCTGGTGCTCGTCATCGTGGCCGTCCGCAACCTGCGCACGGCCCGGACGGGGCGCGTGGTCATCGCCGTGCGCGACAATGCCCGAGCCGCCTCGGCGTACGCCATCAGCCCCTTGCGGACCAAGCTCCTGGCCTTCGTCGTCTCGGGTGCCATCGCCGGCGTCGCCGGCAGCCTCTACGAGGTCAGCCTGGGGGGCATCAAGTCCGGTGGGCTCGCTCCCGACCTGTCCATCACCGTCTTCGTGATGGTCGTCATCGGCGGCCTCGGTTCGATCACCGGGGCGGTCATCGGCGCCGTCTACGTCCAGTCCGTGCAGTACTTCCTGCCCCAGGGGCTCCAGCTGCTCGCCACCGGAGCCGGTCTCCTCCTCCTCCTCCTGTTCTTCCCCGAGGGGCTCGGTGGGATCGCCTTCCGTGCGCGCGACTGGTGGCTCGCCCGGGTCGAGGCCCGCCAGCGTGTCGCCACAGCGCCTGTCGGTGACACCTCGGAGCTGCCCGGTGCCGAGGGCTCGCTCGGTACGGCGGCCCACGCCGCGGCGTTGCGCATCGGCGCTTTCGAGGAGCTCGAGGAGCAGGGGGACGCGACGGTCGTGGGCGCTGCCCCCGACGCCGGTCCGCCGAAGGGGCGCCGCCCCCTCGTCGATCTCGACGGGGTCGACGCCGGCTACTCGAGCAGGACCCGCGTCCTCCACGACGTCGCCTTCGGGGTGGCCCAGAGCGAGGTCGTCGCCCTTCTCGGCACGAACGGCGCCGGCAAGACGACCGTGCTCCGGGCGATCGCCGGGCTGTTGCACCCGAGCAAGGGCCGGGTCGACTTCGTGGGCCGGCCCCTGGGCAACGCGAGCGCGTCCGACCGGGTGCGCTCGGGCATCGTCACCGTGCTCGGTGGACGGGGGATCTTCCCGTCGCTGACCGTCGCCGAGAACCTCCGCCTGGCTACCTGGACTGCTCGCCGGCACCACCGCGACCCCGAGTTCGCCGAGGCCGCCAGCGAACGGGTGCTCGCGCTCTTCCCAGTCCTGCGCACCCGGCGCAACCAGCGCGCCGGGCTCCTCTCGGGCGGCGAGCGCCAGATGCTCGCTCTCGCCCAGGCGCTCCTGTGCCGGCCCAAGGTGCTGCTGATCGACGAGCTCTCCCTGGGCCTCGCTCCCAACGTCGTCTTCGAGCTGCTCGAGGTGATCCGAGCTCTCGCGGCCAGCGGCGTCACGGTCGTGATCGTGGAGCAGTCGGTCAACGTGGCCACCGCCATCTCGAGCCGGGCCATCTTCATGGAGCGCGGCCGCATCCGCTTCTCGGGGCCCACCCCCGACCTCTCCCAGCAGCCCCGCCTCCTCCGTTCGGTGTTCCTGCAAGCCGCCAAGCGAGCGCAGAAGCGGACGACTGCCGTCCCGCCCCGGCCCCAGCCCGCGGACGGCGCGCCGCTCCTGTCGGTGTCGGGCATCTCCAAGCACTACGGGGGGCTCGCCGCCCTCGCCGAGGTCAGCCTCGACGTCCGGCCCGGGGAGATCGTCGGCATCATCGGATCCAACGGGGCCGGCAAGACGACGCTCTTCGACGTGTGCTCGGGGTTCGTCTCCCCGGACCGCGGCCGGGTGCTGCTGCGCGGCGAGGACATCACCTCGCTGTCCCCTACCCAGCGGTCGGCGAGGGGCCTCGGGAGGGTGTTCCAGGACGCCCGCCTCTTCCCGTCCCTCACCGTGGTCGACGCCCTCGCCACCGCCCTCGAGCGGTCCGTGCCGGTGCGGGATCCGCTCGCCGAGGCGCTCGGCCTCGGAGCGGTGGCGCGGTCCGAGCACGCCGTCCGAGAGCGGGTCGAGGAGCTCCTCGTCGAGATGGGGCTCGGGCGCTTCCGCGACCGCTTCGTCTCCGAGCTCTCCACCGGGACGCGCCGGGTCGTCGAGCTGGCCTGCGCGCTGGCCCACCAGCCCCGCGTCCTGCTGCTCGACGAGCCGACGGCCGGCATCGCCCAGCGCGAGAGCGAGGCGCTCGCCGACTTGCTGCTCGCGCTGCGCGACCAGAGCGGTGCCGCCTTCATCGTCATCGAGCACGACGTGCCGCTCGTCTCGTCGGTCGCCGACCGCCTGTTGTGCCTCCACGTCGGCGAGGTGATCTCCGAGGGCCCGACCTTCGAGGTGCTGAACGACCCAGCCGTGGTGGCGGCCTACCTCGGCACCGAGGACGGCCTGCGACGGCGCGACTCGTCCGCGGCCGGCGTTCCCGGCGAAGTCCGGGAGCGCGCCGCCGACGTGACGGCTGCCGCCGCCGGCGCACCAGCGGACGGCGCCCGGGTCCCGGCCGGGGTCGGGGCCGGGGCCGGGATGGCCGCCCCTGCACCGCCGGCTGGCCTGGTCGGCTTCGACGCTCCACCGCCCCCGGCTACCGCCCCTGCCTACGGGTCGCCTCCGCCGCCGCCGCCGGCCGGGTTCACGCTGGCGTCTCCGCCCGGTCCTGGTCCAGCTGGTCCGGGCGCCGCGGGGCCACGGAGCCGTACCGACGTGCCGCCACCCCCGACCGAGGGATGGCAGGGGAGGGGTGCCTGATGGAGTTCGCGCTCACTCGCAAGCAGCTCAACAAGAAGCGAGCAGAGGCCGCCGCCCCGGCCGCCGTCGAGCACGGGTTCCCGACGCCCGTAGCGGCCGGCGGCGACCCGAGCTGGATCCCGCATGTGCCCGGCGCGCCGCAGGGGACCGGGCCCAGGTCCGTGGGCGACGGTGTTCCCCCACTGCTGCCCGAGGGCTTCGGGCGGCCAGCGGTCGCCGTGCCGCCCGCCCCGGCGGGACCGGCCTCGCCACCTCCTCCCCCCGGGGTCGTGGGCTTCGACGCTCCGCCACCTCCCCCCGGGGTCATGGGCCTCGACGCGCCGCCGGCAGGTGCGTTCGTCCCGGAGCGGCCTTCGGTGACGCGACTGCGAGTCCGCAGCAGCCGGGTTCCCGCGGGGGAGCGCTTCGTCGAGGTGGTCCGCCGCTACGTGGGGGTCGCCGCCCTGGTCGCCGCCATCGTCGCGGCTGCGCTCCTCGTCCCGGCAGCCCACCACTCGGGGAGCCCGAGCGGGGCTCCGGTGCCGAGCCGGTCGGCCGCGACCGCCGTCGTCCGCTGACGGACCACGGGCCGGCGCCCGCGCAGGGTCGGCAGCCCTCGGCCCTGAGGTGCCCGATCAGACCGGAACGGCTTCGGTCACGGCGGGCTGGCGGGGCTCGGCGTGCCCGAGCGCCTCGGGTGCCACCCGGGGCAGTGTGAAGCTGAGGCCGAAGGCGAGGCCGTAGACGACGAGCTCGTAGACGAGCGACAGCTCGAGCGCCCGGCGGAAGTCGGCTCGTGTGGCGAGCGGCTCGGCGGTGTCGAGGACAGCGCGCTGCACCACGCTGGCGACGGCTGGTGGCGCGGCGGCGGCCTGGCGCTCCAGCGCGGTGCAGCTGGGTGGGGACACGCTCGGGTCGACCGAGGTCATCCGGTCGTCGAAGCAGACGGTGAAGCCCCGGGTCACGGCGTCGACGGCCGGCGCGGGGAGCTTTGCCTCGGTGAGCTGGGCGCGCAGGCGTGCCGTGCCGAGCGCGGCGGACGGCGCTGCGCTGTGGGAGAGCACCGTGAAGAACACGACGCCGATGAAGGCGACACCGAGCGTCGCCCCGAGCTGCTGGGTGGTGGACAGGACCCCTGAGGCCGAGCCGGCGGCCTTGGAGGTGATGCCGGCGAGGACGACGTTGATCACCGGCGGGATGACGAGGCCGACGCCGAGGCCGGACAGCAGGAGGACCGGCGTGAGCTCCCAGCTGTGGAGGTCGACGCCGACGGCGTCGACCACGGCGAGCGTCGCCGCCATGCCGACCGTGACGATCGCTGTGCCCACCGACAGGATGCGCACCCCCATTCGCCCGGCGAGGCTGTTGGACGCGGCCGAGGCGATCACGTTGCCGACGGCGAAGGGCAGCATCGTGATGCCGGCGCGCAGGGGGCTCATCCCGAAGCCCTC
This sequence comes from Actinomycetes bacterium, assembly GCA_021809995.1. Lineage (GTDB taxonomy): Bacteria > Actinomycetota > Acidimicrobiia > Acidimicrobiales > RAAP-2 > JAJZJT01. The sequence goes on along the minus strand of JAJZJT010000022.1, from coordinate 4,536 downwards.
CTGGAGGTAGAGGCCGGACACGAAGAAGAAGCAGCTGAGACCGCCGAAGAAGACGATCTGGAAGACGACGCCCGAGACGAAGGCGCGATCCGAGGCGAGCGAGGCGTGCACGATCGGGAAGCGACCGGCCGCGCTCCTCCTGCGCTCGGTCAGGGCGAACGCTGCGAAGACGGGCACCGACGCCCCGAGCATCGCCCAGCCCCACGCCGGCCAGCCGTCCTGCCGTCCTTGCACGAGGGGGAAGACGAGCAGGAACACGCCGAGGGTGGCGAGGAACGCGCCGGGGAGGTCGAGGCGAGGAGCGTCGGGCGCGCGTGACTCGGGGACCCGGCGGAGGGCGCCGAGGACCGCGAAGATGCCGATCGGGACGTTGACGTAGAAGATGGAACGCCAGTCGACCCCGCCGATGTTGAGGGCGATGAGCGACCCGCCGATCACCGGGCCGAGGATGGTCGCCAGCCCGATCACGGCACCGAGGACCCCGAAGGCGCGCCCCCGGTGCCGGGGCGGGACGTTGACCTGGACCACGCTCAGGACTTGCGGGAACATGAGGGCGCTGAACGCACCCTGGACGACTCGAGCGACGACGAGGAACACCGCGCTCGGGGCGGCGCCGCAGGCGGCCGACGCGGCAGTGAACCCCACCATGCCGATGACGAAGAGCCTCCGTCGCCCGTAGATGTCGCCGAGGCGCGCCCCGGTGATGAGCACCATGGCGAACGACATCAGGTAGCCGGCCACGATGAGCTGGATCTCTGCCGAGGACGCGCCCAGCTTGGCCTGGATGGACGGGATGGCGACGTTGACGATCGAGACGTCGAGGAGCTGGACGAAAGCCGCCAGCATGACGATGGTCAACGTCACGACCAGCGACCGGTCGAACCGCTCTCGCTCGCCCGCCGCCGCTCGTGGCACTGCAGCATGTTCACACGCCAGCCCGGCGGGGTCAACGCTGCGTCAACCGGCCCGCCGGCACCGACGCCGCGGCCGTCGCGGCCGTCGCGGCGGATCCGGCCCCGCTCGAGGGCTTCCGCTCAGGGGACGGTGCTCCTCGTCGACGTCACGTGACGGTGCTCCTCGTCGACGTCACGTCACATCGCGTCGGGCCACCACGGCCGAGCCCGCGGCGGCGAAGACGGCGCCGTAGAGGAGCAGGAGGAGCGCACCCTGCCACCAGGTGAACAGCCCGTAGAGGTGGCCCTGGCCGCGGGTCACGTCGGCGGCTGCCTCGGCGGCACCGGAGGGGACCCACCGGGCCGCGCCGTGGACGAGCGCGATGAGGATGCCCTCGAGGACGAGGAACCAGCCCAACGAGACGATGATCGCTGCCACCTGGTTGGTCAGCAGCGAGCCGACGCCCACGCCGAGCACGGCGAAGAGGGCGAAGACGAGGACCACGCCGGGGGCGACGGCAGGAACTTGGCGGGCGAGCGCCGCGAACGAGCCGCCCTCGGCGTCGAGCGCCAGGCCGCCGCCGAGCAGGGTGCCCGCCAGCAGGGCGACGGCGAGGGCGGCGCCGACGAGCGCAGCCGTCAGCAGCTTGGCACCGATGAGGCGCCACCGACGCGGTGAGGCGAGGAAGGCCGCCGTCACCGTCTTGTGCCGGAAGTCCGCCGTCACGCACACGACGCCGATGAGGAGGGCGAAGAGGTCGCACTCGTAGCAGGAGGCGGCCAGGTTGCGCAGCTGCTGGGCGGTCTGTGGGACGCCGGAACCGACGAAGGTGGGGGGACCGTTGCCCGACGAGGGTGCGACCGTGCCTCCCTGGGTGCGGAAGATGACGACGACCAGGAGCGCGGTGACGACCGCGGCGAGCCCGGCGAGGACCCAGGGGGCGGCGGTCGTGCGCAGCTTCAGCCACTCGGCGCGAACGAGGGCGGTCACGACGTGAGCCCCGGGCTCGGGGACGGGCTCGGGGACGGGCTCGGGGACGTCGCCCCGTGGACGCTCGGCGGCACGTGGGTGAGGCCGAGGAAGACCTCCTCGAGGCGGTTCTGCTGGCGCGTCAGCTCGTAGACGACGATCTGGGCCTGGGCGAGCACCGGGCCGAGCCACTCGGGGGTGGCACCGTCGACGACGACCTCGTCGACCCCGACCTGGCGAGCGGCCACGCCGTAGCCGGCCAGGACGGCCGAGAGCCGGGCGAGCTCGGGCGTCCGGACGCGCATCCCCGGTGCGCCGCCGGCGGTGCTCGCCAGGTCGGCCAGCGTGGTCTGGAGGACGAGGCGGCCCTCCGAGACGATGACCACGTCGTCCACCGTCTCTTCCATCTCGGAGAGCAGGTGCGACGAGACGAGGATGGCCCGGCCGAGGGAGGCCTGGTAGCGGATGAAGGTGCGGAGCCACTGGATGCCCTGGGGATCAAGCCCGTTGGCCGGCTCGTCGAGGATCAGGACCCGGGGGTCGCCGAGGACGGCGGTCGCCAGCTCGAGCCGCTGGCGCATGCCCAGGGAGAAGGTGCCGACCCGGCGGCGGGCGACGTCGGACAAGCCCACCAGTTCGAGCACTGCCCTCACGCGGCTGGCGGGGAGCCGGGCGGCGATGGCGACCGAGCGCAGGTGGTCGGCGGCCCGCCGCGTCGGATGGAAGCTGGTGGCCTCGAGCACGGCGCCGACGTGGCAGAGCGGACGATCGAGGTCCCGGTAGGGGACGCCGCCGAAGGTGGCCGACCCCGACGACGGGGCGACCAGCCCGAGCAGCATCCGGAGGGTGGTGGTCTTTCCCGAGCCGTTGGGTCCGAGGAAGCCGGTCACCCGCCCCTCGGCCACGTCGAAGCTGAGGTCGTCCACCGCCCGCACGTGGCCGAAGTGCTTGGCGAGGGAGCGGACCTCGATCGCCGGGTTCACGTGCTCGCCCCGACCACCGGCTCGGGCAGGAGGAAGTTGACGGCGACGGCGAGCTCGTCGTGGACCCGTCCGAGGTGGCTCCACCCGTTGACCCATCCGACCAGCGCCGAGTACCAGACGTGCCCGAGGATCCGTGCCCGGTCGCCGAGGTCGGGCGGGTGGGGCTCGCCGATCGCCCGGGTGATGATCCGTTCCATGACGGTGGCGACCTGCTGCTGGCACTCGACGGCTGCGGGGTCGGGCGATGCGAGCGCGGCGAAGACGGCGCCGACGAGCTGGGGCTGGCGACCCATGGCCCGCAGTGCCCGGTCGAGGGCGTCGAGCACGCGCTCGCCGGCCGTCGCACCGCGTGGCGGCGCCTGGGAGAGCCGGTCCTCGAGCTGCTCGACCCAGTAGACGAGGGCGGCGGCGAGCAGGTGGTCCTTGCTCGTGAAGTAGCGGTAGACGGTGCCCATCGCCACGTCAGCCCGGGCGGCGACGTCGCGCATCTGCACGGCTTCGTAACCGCCCTCGAGCCCGAGCGCCATGGCGGCGTCGAGCACGCGCTGCCGGCGCGCCTGCTGCGAGCGGGTCAGGGCACGCGGCGCCGGGTGGTCGGCCATGGGGGCACGATACTCGGGGTGGGGGCTTCGCCCCTGCTCTGGCGCCATGTCGGACCGAACCGGTCCGAGGGCTGACGCCGGGTCATCTCCGGGCCGTCCCGCCTCCGGGGCCGTCAGTACCATGGTGGTCCATGGCCGCCCCCGACCTCAGCTCGCGTATCGCCACCACCGACGGCCGCGTCCCGGGCCGGCGCGGGCGCGCCACCCGCCAACGTCTCGTCGAGGCCACCGCCGACCTGCTGGTGGCGACGCCCTGGCGGTCCATCAAGGTCATCGACATCGCTCGTGCCGCCGGGACGTCGCCGGCCACCTTCTACCAGTACTTCGAGAACATCGAGGCCGTCATCACCGTGCTCGCCGAGGGCCTCGTCGAGGAGGCCGGCGAGCTTGCCGCGCTCATCGACGGCGACTGGTCGGAGGCTGCCGGGTGGGGCACGGCGGTCGCGGTCGTCCGGGGGTTCATGGACTACTGGGAGCGCAACCGGTCGGTGTTCCGGGTCGTCGAGCTCGTCACGGTCGAGGGCGACCACCGGTTCCAGGGGCTGCGCGTCCGCGCCCTGAACGCCGTGACGGTCACCCTGGCGAGGGTGATCGCCACGGAGGCCGAGGGCGACCCGGCAGGCGCCGACCCGATGGCAGCTGCCGGGACGCTCATCGCGATGTTGGCCCAGGTGTCCGGTCATCGCTATGGCTTCGAGTTCTGGGGGATCCGCACCGCGGCGCTCGTCGACAGCCAGGCCCGGCTGCTGCTGTGGGCGGTCACCGGGCGGGCCGCGCCCGAGGGGGCCCAGGTCGAGGGAGCCGGCGCGCAGCGTCCGCGGACGGGACCGGTCGTCGGCGGGGGAGCGGCGGCGGCACGCACCGCCCAGGTCATCCGCGCGTCGCGCACTGCGTCGGGGACCGCGGCGGGCCGCCGCGGGGCCGTCGCCAAGGTGGCCGAACGCTCCTCGGCGCCACGACGGCCGGGACCCGCAACCGTCGCGGCGCAGCGGGCAAGGACCGGGACGACCACACCGGGCGCCCCGAAGGCAGCGGCCGCCAAGGGCACGGGCGCCCCGAAGGCAGCGGCCGCCAAGGGCACGGGCGCC
>JAJZJT010000021.1 GCA_021809995.1 Actinomycetes bacterium | reverse complement strand
CCGCGCCCCTGACTACCAATGGACACTGCGGCTGTCCTCTTGCGGGACGCCAGGCACCGCGCGGGCCTGTCTCAGGTGAAGCTGGGACGCCGGGCTGGGGTGACCCAGAGCGTGGTCAGCGCCTATGAGTCCGGTGTCCGCCAGCCGTCGGTCCCGATGCTCGCCCGGCTGATTGCCGCCACCGGGTTCGAGCTGGACCTACGTCTGTCCGAGCCTTCGGCGACCAAGCCAGCCAGCGGGGAGCTCGGCCATCGGGTACTCCGGCATCGCGTCGAGGTGCAGGAGGTGTTGTCCCGCTTCGGTTTGAGCAACGCCCGGGTCTTCGGCAGCGTAGCCCGTGGGAAAGAGAGCTCTGAGAGCGACGTGGACCTGCTTGTCGACGTACCGCCAGGCGTGGGCTTGGTGACCCTCGGGCGCTGCCAGGCGGAGCTCGAAGTGCTGCTCGGCGCGCGCGTCGACCTGGTGCCCGCAGGTGATCTCAAGCCGGGCGTCGCCGCCGAGGTCCTCGCCGAGGCAGTAGCGCTCTGAGCCGCCGAGACCGTCAACGCCTCGAAGACGTCGTGGTCGCCACCGACGCCATCCGCGCCCATCTCGAGCGCGGCGACCTTCAAGACGGGCTCGTGTTCGACGCCGTCCGGGTCCGCCTCATCGAGATAGGCGAAGCGGTGAAAGCCCTCCCTGCGGAGCTGCTCGCCAGCGAACCGGCCCTCCCGTGGGCGCAGATCGCCGGGTTGCGCGACCGCCTCGCCCACCGCTACTTCGACACATCGCGTGCCATCCTTGCGGCCACGGTCAGCGATGAACTCCCCGAGCTCGAGATCGCCGTGCGACGTCTCCTCCAGATGCTGGACGACGAAAACTGAGCGTCGGGGCCAGTGGGTCACGCCCGACCGGCTGGTGCGTGTCCCCTGGCAGGCAGCCAGGCCGACGGATCAGCGGCAAGGCACGAGGCCAGTCACACGATTGGGGTCAGGCCCAGCCCCTGGTCAGGGGGCTCTTCCGGCACGAGAGGAACACCCGGCCGGCTACGCCCTCTGCCACCAGATCGGCCCAGATCGCCTCGATGGAGCGCCCAGGGCGGAGCTCTATCGTCACCCGGTCCCGAAGCACTCCGCGCACCTCGAGGCGGCGAGGCCGAGTGCGGCACCGTTGCGTGCCGGCACGGCGTTCTGCGATCGCAGGACGGTAGCGATCTCGTCCCCCGTTCGCCTCGACCTCCCGCATGATCGTGGTCGGGTGGCGCCTCACCCTCCGGGCGATCTCCGCCCAGCTCGTGGACCGGTCCTCGATCAGCGAGACGGCGATCTCCTCGCGCTCGGGCAGGGACAGCGGTGTACCTGGCATCCTTGGGTCTCCAGTGGTCGGTGTCGGTCGGTAGCACCGGTCATCATGACCGGGACCGTGCACCGACTACTGGCCCTGGCTGTCCCGTGCTACCCGAGGCGGTCGCCGACCACGTCGACGAGGAGCACTCGCCAACGCCCGTCTCGGTGCTCGAGCTCGTTGTAGCAACCGGTCCGCTGGCGGGGCCCGGGTGGCCCGAGCGTTGGGTCGAGCGCCCGGAGGACCAGCTGGTTGACGGCGTCGTGGGCCACCAGTAGCACTGGCGCTGCCCGGTGCTGCGCCACCACGGCATCGAGCACGGCGAGCGCACGGCGGCGGACCTCGCGCTCCGGCTCGACCCCGGGCGCGGCGTCCACCGAGCCGAACCGGTCGATCAGCTCGTCCGAGCGATGGCCGGCCCAGTCGCCGTAGTCGCGGTCGGCCAACCCGTCGGTGGCCTCGACGTGGAGACCGGTAGCCGCTGCCACCGCCGATGCCGTCTGCAGGGCGCGGCGCGACGGGCTGCTCAAGATGGCGCCGATGCCCGCGTCGGTGAGGGCGTCCGCCAAGCGGTCTGCCTCTGCCTCGCCCTCGTCGTCGAGGGGTGGGTCGAGGCGTCCTCGGAGCACCCCTGCGGCGTTGAGCGCGGTGCGACCGTGCCGGGCGAGGTAGACCCGGACGGGAACGGGCCCGGCGGGTGCGTGCTCCCCCGCAGGGACGCGGTCGCGAGACGGCGCGGTCACCGGCCGTGGATCGTCACGTCGTCGGTCACGACCACCACGCCCTCGAGCAGGTCAGCTGTGGCCTCGAGGAATGCGTCGACCTGAGCGGGAGCGTCGACCACGACGAAGGAGAGCGGGGCATCGCCGCGAAGCACACGGGTCTCGTGCAGAGAACCGCTCGAGCCGAACCCGGTGGTCCCTTCGAGGACGGTGGCGCCCGCGATCCCTTGCGTTCGTGCGCGCCTGAGGAGCTCGCTTGCGAGGGAGTGATGGCCGGCGTGGTGCCGGACCGAGAGCAGCACCGTGACCCGGCGGCCGGGTCGGCCCACCAGGTCGGCGGTCTGGTCGCTCGCGCCCTGGTCCGTCACACGCTCCCCTTGGTCGTGCCCCCTGGTCCTCGTGCAGCTACCAGGAGCCATCAGCCGGCGAGCCAGCGGTTCGGGCGGGCCCCATCGCCCGTCACAGGTTACCATCGGCGTGGTGCGCTCCGGCGGGAGCACCCGGCCCCTCTGCGTGGCCCGGAGGCACCGGAGGGAGGTCGGCCTCGATGACGGTCGCGAGCGAGCCTGGGTGCCGGTTGCTCGTCTACACGACCGAGGCCGACCGTGTCGGGCACCACTCGCTTGCGGAGGAGCTGGTGGAGCGGGCGCGGGACGACGGCCTGCTGGGCGCCACCGTCTGGCGTGCCATCGAAGGGTTCGGTCGCTCGGGGGTGGTGCGCACGGCGCGCTTCCCCGATCTCGACGTGGGCATGCCCCTGGTGGTCGAGGTGGTCGACCGGACGAGCCGCGTGGCGGCGTTCGTGGCCGTAGCGGCCGAGCTGGCCCCCGGCGCGCTGATGACGACGGAACCGGTGCGGATCAAACGGCACGCTCTCGCCGATCGGCTACCGCTCGACGACGAGCTGTCCGAGGGCTGACGCCGTCGTCCCGTGCCGGCGGCTCGTGCCAGGGGAGCCCGCCACGGTCACCGCATGACGCCGAGCACCAGGGAGTCGGGGCCCAGGTGGGCGCCGACGGCGGCGCCGACGGGCACGACGAAGGCTGGCGGTCGACCGAACATGGCTGTCAGCACCCCCGTCACGTCCTCGATGTCGCCGGCGTCCGCGTGCCCGAGGGCCCACACCGCCGCATCGGCCAGTCCGTGGTCGTGGACGCGGCGCGCGAGGAGCTTCACGACGCCACGACGGTCCCGAGGCTGGTCGAGGACCACTGGCCGGCCGTGCACGGCGAGGAGGACCGGTCGGCGCGTCGACAGGTGCCCGGTGACGAAGCCCGCGCGCCCGCTGCGCACCAGCCAGGTGGGGTGCTCGACGGCGGCGAAGGTGTGCACGCGCTCGGGCAGGTGCTCGAGGGCGCGGCGGACGTCCTCGAACGAGGCCGAGGCAGCCGATGCCGCCACCAGCCGACGAGCCTCGAGGGCGGACAGGCCGGCGCCGACGCTGAGTGATCCACTGTCGACGACGGTCACGCGTCCGACGGCTCGGCCGGCGGCTTCGCGAGCCCGTGCCACGGTGCGGCTGAGGTCGCCCGACACGTGCACGGCGACCACCGGCTCACCGCATCCGTACGCCGTCGCCAGGTCGGTGACGCTCGGTGCCGTCGTCGCAACCGACCGGCCGTCACGAAGCGCCCGCCAGAAGGCGGCAGGCAGGCCCTCGAAGGGTTGTCCGTCCACGCGGACACGCGCCGGGACGGCGACGACGTCCGCCCACGCCACCGCCTCCTCCGGAAGGTCGACGGCCCCGTCGACGACGATCACGCTCCACCAGCCCCGGTGGCGCTGACCACCAGCACGGGCAGGTCCCCCTCTTCGACCAGCACCCGGGCGACCCTGCCGGGACCACCGTGCATGGCGCGTTCGCGGCCGTGGCGACCCACCACGACGAGGTCGAAGGCGCCGCGGGTGGCGATGGCGAGGAGAGCACGACCGGGGTGGTCGCCCTCGACGACCTCCACCGTCCCGGTGACCCCGGCGCCCCGGCACACCGCGACCGCGGCGGCGGCCTGCTCTCGCAGCTGCTCGGCCTCGATCGCGAAGGCGAGCCGGCGGTCCTCGTCGGCCTCGCCCCGCGACGCCGCCACGACCGCCGCCACCGCGACCTCGGCGCCGGATGCCTCGGCCAGTCCTACTGCCATGCGCACGGCGGCCTCGGCGTCCGCCGAGCCGTCGAACCCCACCAGGACACGTCCGAGCATGGCGACCCCCCTCATCTCAGCGCTGCGACCACCGCAAGCACGATGACGAGCGCGACCAGCATGTAGCCCACGTAGGCGTCGAGCCGGCCGGACTGCAGGGCACGGACGACCGCCGCCGCCCTCAGCACTGCAGCTCGGGCCGGGCGGTACAGGTAGGCCACGACCGGCTCGGTGACCGCCGTCCGCACGGCGAGCCGCGGTGCTCGAGCCGATGGTTCCTCACCGGACGCCCTGCCGCCGACGGTCTCTGCGCCTGGTTGCCTCGACCCCACCGGAGCTTCGACCGCAGTCCGCCGGGTGCCGAGCACGTTGCCGAGCACGTGGCGCAGCACGTTGGCGTAGCCGAATGGCCCGTAGCTCGACGGCCCTGTCACGGCCGTGCTGGCGGACCGCCAGGCCGGTACTCGCCGGACCCGCAGCAGGCTCCCTCCGGAGAGCGCAACGGCAGCGGCGAGGACGACGGCCACGCCGATCGACATCGTCACCCACAGCCACGAGGGAGACAGGATGGAGAAGTTCGGGTACACGGGCTGGAGCACCCACGGGGAGCGCAGAGCGCCGGACACGGCGCCGGTCGGCACGACGGGGCTCAGGCCGTCGGCGACGAAGCGGACCACCCACGGTGCCACGGCGGCGAACCCGAGGCAGGACAGGGCGACGAGCGCGAACCCGACGCGGCCGGCCGCGCCGCCGTCGAGCACGGGTCGCTCGTCGTTGCTCCGGGCACGCCCGAGGACGGTGAGCCCGACAAGGCGGGCGAAGGTCAACGCGGCGATCCCGGCGGTCAGCGCCACGAGGGCGCCGGCTGCGGCAAGGGCGAGCCGCAGGGCCAGCTGGTGGACGCGGAACTCTTGCATCAGAGCCTCGAGGACCAGCCACTCGGACACGAACCCGATGGTTGGTGGCAGCCCGGCCAAGGTGAGCGAGCCCACGGCGAACGTAGCGGCGCTGGCGGGGTGCCGGCGTGCCACGCCCCGGAGCTGCTCGAGGGCGTCGGTCCCTTCGTCGGCCTCGAAGAACGCCGCCGAGGCGAACAGGCCGGACTTCGCCACGGCGTGGGCGAGGACCTGCAGGCTCGCAGCCAGCAGCCCGACGGCGACCAGGTCCGGGCGGTGGGTGGCGGCGCCGGTGAGGGCGACCCCGTAGCCGACCAGGATGACGCCTGCGTTCTCGACCGACGAGTAGGCGATCACCCGGTTCAGGTTCGAACCCACGGCGGCGAAGGCGATGCCGAGCAACGCGGTGAAGCCCCCGGTGACCAGGACCACGACCACCAACCACTGCGGGGGGGCACCGAGCACGCCGAGAAACCGCCACAACCCGTAGAAGCCGACGTTGGCCGCCAGGCCGGCCATCGCGGCCCGTGTGGGCCCGGGTGCCTCCGGGTAGCCGACCGGCAGCCATGCTTCGAAGGGCACCATGCCCACCTTGGCCCCGAACCCGGCGATCACGAGGGCGTAGGCAGCGTCGTGGAGGGCACCGGGCGGTACGTGGGACCACGCGGCGATCGCCAGGGTGTGCTGGTGGCCGGCGAGCAGGAGGAAGCCGACGAGCAGCGCGGCGCCGCCCGCCTGGCCGAGCACGCCGGTGACCCAGCTCGCCCCGGCCGTGCGGTGACGGCGACCGACGGCGGTCAGCACGACGAAGGCGGCGGTGAGCGACTCCCAGCCGAACAGGAACGTGAAGGCGTCGCCCGCCACGACGACGACGGTCACCGAGCCGAGGAGCAGCAGATGGCCTGCACCGGCTCCCCGCCCGACGACCCGATCGTCCGGGCGCACCCAGCTGGCCATGCACAGCGAGATGGCGACGCCCAGGCCCGCCGTGAGCGTCAGGAACAGTCCGGCCAGCGGGTCGAGGCGGACTAGGGCGTGTGGGGTCCCGAGCACCGTCCCGAGGTCGAGGGTGCGCGCCCGAGCGGTGACGGTGCGAGCCCCTGCGGCCGCGACGAGCGCCGCCCCGACGGCCCCCGCCCAGAACGGGACCACACGTGCCCAGGCCCTGACCGTCCCGACGACGAGGTCCCAGGCTGCGCCCGCTGCCCAGACGCCCAGGCCGGCGACGAGCAGGGCCCCGGTCACCGAGGCCCCCCGGAGCTCGTCCCGCCGGCGGCGCGTCGCCGGTCGTCGAGGAGCCCGAGGCCCAGCAGGATGCCGTGCAGCAGGGAGAACGGGCTCGGAGGGCTTCCCGGCACCCACACGTCGACGGGCAGCACGTCGCCGACACCACCCCCGGTGGCGTACGTCGGATGGACCAAGCCACCGCTCGTCGCGTCGGTGCCGGCGGCAAGGACCACGCGGGGCTCGGGCATCGCCTCGAACGTGCGCTGCAACGGCTCGACCATGGCGGCCGTGCCCACCCCGGTGACGAGCAGCAGGTCGGCGTGACGGGGGCTGGCGGTGAAGAAGATCCCCAGCCGGTGCACGTCGTAGAGGGGGTTGACGAGCGCGTTGACCTCCCACTCCGCGGCACCGTCGGACCCGGCGTCGACGTGGCGGATGTGGACCGACCGGCGCAGCGCGCGCACCCGGCGGGCGAGCGCCGCCCTCGCCTCGGCGAGCTCGGAGGCGTCACCGGGTCCGTCGGCCCCGACGACGAGCGACGCGCGGGTGAGCCCGGCCACCTCGGGGGACGGGTCGAAGGCGAACCGGTCGGGACGCTCGGCCACGCACCGACCGCAGAGGATGCACCGACCCCGGTCGAGCCGGACGCCTGCGCGGTCGACGTGGATCGCGCCCGTGGGGCACACGGCGGCCACCGCTGCCGCCTCCTCGGCGTCCCCCCCGCTCGGGTCGACGGTGCGGACGGCACCCCGGAACCCGTCGCCGTACCCGTCGGGACGGCGCGGGTACCGGGTGGTCACGATGCCGTCGCTGAGGCCGCGTGTGACCCACGGCATCAGCCCGCCGCCCCTGCCGGAGACAGGCCGAAGCTCGCCTCGATGAACACGAAGTCGGTGAAGATGTCCCCCTGGAACGCGGCGGGGAACAGCGCGAGGTTGTGGAACGACGCGCACCGGGGCTTGACCCGGGCCAGCCGGCCACCGGCCACCTCCACCAGGTAGAGCAGTTCCCCCTGGGGGGCCTCGACGGCGCCGACGGCGATCCCGTCCCCGGGGACGGCCGGGGTCCACCACTCGTGGCCGGGCCCGTGCCCCGCCGCGGCGTGCTGGCTGGTGCCCGGCCGTGCCCGCAGCGCGGGGAGCTCCTCACCGAGCTCGTCGAGGGCCTGGCGGACCAGGTGGAACGACTGGCGGACCTCGGTCACTCGGACGTGCTGTCGGGCCAGGGCGTCGCCGTCGCGTGCCACGGCCACCTCGAACCCGAGGGTGCGGTACGGGTTGGCCGGGCGGTCGGCCCGTACGTCGGCGGCCAGGCCCGACCCCCGCCCGACCGGGCCCACGGCACCGTGCTCGGCGACCACCTGGGGTGGTAGCGGGCCGGTCTTGCGCAGCCGGTCGAGGAACGACGGGGTGACCATGAGCGCTCCGACGTCCGACCGCACGGCCCGCTCCAGCCGTTCGAGATCGGAGAGGGTCGTGTCGACCGGCCAGGAGGGCGGGCCGCTGACGCCGCCGGGGACGACGACGCCGCGCCCGAACCGGTGGCCGCAGAGACGACTGCGCAGCTGCAGCAGTCGCTCCTTGTGGGTGGAGAGACGCGCGTTGGCCACCGCCTGTCCGGCACCCTCGCAGTGGCGGACCATCGAGTCGAGGTGGTTGACGATCCGCTCGAGCTCGGCATGAGCGACCCGGAGCAGCTGGGCGGGGCGCGGCACAGTGACGCCGGCGAGCTGCTCGATGGCGCAGCTGAACGCCGCGGCGTGGGCGACCGACGCGGTCCCCTCGACTCGCTCGGCGAGGAGCACGGCGTCGTCGAGGCCGAGCGCGCCGAAGCGGCAGTCGATGCCCCGGTGCTTGTAGTGGACCCGCGTCCGTAGGGACGGGATGTCCTCGCCGAACGTCTCCACCAGGTACTCGATCGTCTCGAAGACCCCCGAGCGCACCGGTCCGTAGGGGATGGTGAAGAGCCCCTCGCCCGCCACTTCGGCGGGGAGCGGAGCGGTGTCGGGGTGCAGCACGCGTCCCGGTCCGCCGGGCCCTCCCGGCCGGGGGCGGACCGTGCCATGGGGCAATGGCAGGACCAGCGGGTCGAGGCCCGGGTGACCGTCGGCCACGATGCCGAAGAGGTCGTGGACCTCGCGCTCGTACCAGTCGGCGGCGGGCACGGTGGGAGTGAGTGACGGGTAGTGCTCGGCCCCCGGCGGGAGGGCCGCCGAGATCACGGCGACGTCCTTCGCCCGGACGAGGAGCGCCTGCAGCGTCGTGGCGCCGTCGGGCCGGGCCGTGGCGACGAGACCGGCGAACCGCCCGCCCGCCTCCACCTGGTCGGCGACCGTGGCGGCGAGGTCGGTGGCGGCCACCACCACCTGCGCAGACGCGCTCGTCGGTCCGGGACCCGATGAGGTGGTGGGCACCGCAGAACGCCCGGGGTCGGTGTCGCCGGTCCCGACGGCGTGAGCCTGGGCGTCGCTCATCGGGGAGCTCCCAGCTCGGAGGCTGCTCGGGAGAGCAGCTGGGACAGCTGGCCCGGCGGGTGGACGCCGAGGACGGCGAGGGCGACGATCCCGACTGCCATGGCACCGACGATCCACGCGCTCGGTTCGCCCCGAGCGACCGCTGTCTGTCCGGAGGAGGGACTGAACATCGTGCGGGTCGAGAACCACGACAGGCCGGCGAACGCGAGGACGACGAGCACCACCAGGACGGCGACCACCGCGTCCTGGGGGTCCGACAGCCCGCCTTCGACGATCTGGAACTCGCTGCGGAAGATGCCGAAGGGGGGCATGGCCGACAGGCCGAGGATGGCGAGGACGAAGAGGGGACCGCTCCACGGCAACGCGGCGATGCCGCCGCGGATGCGGGCCATGTCCTTCGTGCCGAACCGGCGGACGATGCTGCCGGCGCCGAAGAACGCCGTTCCCTTGGCGGCGGCGTGGGCGAGCACCTGCAGGAGCACGCCGGCGACGGCGATCGGCGCCGCGAAGCTCATGCCGATGGCCAGGATGCCCATGTGCTCGATGCTCGAGTAGGCGAGGAGCCGCTTGAGGTCTCGTTGGGCCGAGAGGCTCAAGGCGGCGAGGACCAGCGATGCGATGCCGAAGGCGAGCAGCACGTCGCGAGGAAAGGTGCCGCCGAGGGTGCGCACGGCGACTTGGAAGTACCGGAGGACGGCGTAGAAGCTCATCGCCAGGAGCGCCCCGGACAGCAGGGCCGAGACGGGGGTGGGTGCCTCCGAGTGGGCGTCGGGCAGCCAGGTGTGCACGGGGACGAAGCCGACCTTCGTCCCGAACCCGAGGACGGCCAGGACGAACGCCAGCCGCACCGCTTGGCTCGGGAAGTGCCGGGCGTGGGCCAGCAACTGGGGGATGAACAGCTCGTAGCCGTTTCCCAGCACGGTGCTGCCGGCGTAGTAGACGACGATGGTGGCGAAGAGGGCGATGCCCAGGCCCATCGAAGCGATGAGCACGTACTTCCACGCCGCCTCCGTGGCACCCGGCGTGTCGTCGACCGCGACGAGCAGCGCGGAGATAACCGTCGTCACCTCGATGGCCACCCACAGGAGCGCCAGGCTGTTCATGAGCGGAGCGACGACCATCGCCCAGCAGAACAGGTTGAGCCCGGCGAGCACGCGCCGGTGGTACCGGGCCACGGCGTCGGGATCGCCGGCGGGGTGGAGGTAGCCGACGGCGAAGGCCATGGTCAGCGGGTAGAGGAACCCGATCGCCACGAGGAACACCACCGAGAGCGGGTCGACGCGCAGCCACGAGCCGAGTGCCTCGGCGTGCCCGCTCGGCACGAGCAGGACAGCGAGGACGAACGTGAGGACGCCGCTCGTCAGGCCGATCGCCCGCCCGACGGAGACCGGCGCCCACCAGCACGCCACGCCCGCCACTGCGGGCACCACCATCAGGAGGACCAGGTCCCAGCCCACGTCAGCCCCGCAACCTGTCGAGGACGGTGGTCGACAGCGTCTGGGTCCGCGCGTGGTGGACCCGCATGAGGACGCCGAAGACGACCACGGCGACGAGCAGGTCGAAGAAGAAGGCCACCTCGACGATGAGGGGCAGGCCGGCGGCGACGACCAGGCTCGCCACCGACACCCCGTTCTCGAGCGAGAAGAACCCGACGGCCTGGGAGACCACGTCAGAGCGCAAGATCACGAGCAGGAACGACACGAGGACGGCCGCTGTGGCGAGGGCGAGCGCCGGGGTGGGCAGTGACGTCGAGTGCACCTTCATGGAGCCGACGACGAAGAGGCCGAAGACGGCCGCGGCCAGCGCCAGCAGCACCATGGAGGCAACGCCGAGGCGGTGGCTGGGCACGAGCTCGACTCGGGCGTCGCGCAGCAGCCGCAGGACGATGGCGGGGATGACGACCACCTTGAGCACGAGGGAGATGCCGGCGATGGCGTAGAGGCCGGGGACGTGGCGGTCCGCGGCCACGAAGGCGGCGAGGCCGGTGACGACCAGCGACTGGAACGAGTACAGGTGGACCTGCGAGCGCGACAGCGGAGCCCGGAGCATGGCGAACTCGCTCAGCAGCACGAGCACGGCTAAGGCCTCGGCGACCGCCGCGTACGTGCTGGGGACGCCGACGTGTGTCAACTCATCCACCTCCCACGAAGAGCACCAGCACCGCGAGCACGGCGAGCAGGAACGCCCCCGCCATGAACTCGGTGATCTTGAAGAGCCGAAGCTTGGAGAAGCTGTTGTCGATCACGGCGAAGATGGCCCCGACGCCAAGGGCCTTGCCGAGGAAGATGGGGACCGCCACCAGCACGTTGCCGAGCTCGCGGGACCCGGCCAGGCCCCACGGCGCCGAGAACACGTTGATCAGGATGACGTAGAGCACGAGCTGCTTCATCGCCGATCCCCACGTGAGCAGGGCCAGCAGCGGCCCCGAGTGCTCGAGGGTGCGCCCCTCGTCGATCATGCCGAATTCGAGGGTGCCGGAGTGGGTCTCGACCGGGATGCGACCGGTGTCGTTGAGCACGACGAGGAAGAACGCCAAGGCGGCGAGCAGGTGGGCCGGCCGCAGCGCGTCCGCGGTCGACGCTCTCGCCGCCGCCGCCTCGAAGTAAGGAAGGTCGGTGGTGGTGACGAGCGCCACCGTGAACGTGATGAAGAGGATCGACGGCTCGATGAGGCCGCCGAAGGTCATCGCCCGGCTCGAGCCGAGCTGCGCGTACGGCGCGTCCGTCTCGGCTGCTGCCAGTGCGACCGAGAAACCGCCGAGGGCGAGGATGAAGCCGCCGCCAAGGATGTCGCCCATGTAGCCGAGGGGCAGGGGGTAGGTGGTGAGGACCGGGATGAGCAGCGGCACCGTGAGGTAGCAGACGAACGCCACCACCGGCCCCAAGACGAACACCCAGCCGGCGTCCGTTGGGAGGAGCGTCTCCTTGCGGAAGAGCTTGGCGAGGTCGTAGTAGGGCTGCAGGATCCGCGGCCCGCGCCGGCCCTGCAGCCGGGCCTCGAGGTGGGAGATGGCCCCGCTGACGAACGGGGCGAAGACCACGATGGTCAGGACCTGGAGGGCCTGGATGACGATCGGGTCGAGTTGCGGTCCGCCCAGCACGCCACCTCCACGTCCGTCCGCTGCCGTCCGTAGAGACCATCAGCCCAGGTGCCGGGCGGTTCGGCCACCTTGCCCCGGCGCTCTCCCGACGGGGCTCGCGAGGTGGACCACCGGAGTCTCATCCGGTCTCTCCAACCCTAACGCCGGTTCCGGCTCTGTGGCGGGATCGCAGCAGGACCGGGGACCCTCGGGACAGCGAAGGGTGCGGTCGGATGGCTCGGCAAGGGTGCCGAGCACGCAACGAGCCCGGTGGGACGTGCCCGGTGGGACCCTCGCCTCGTGCGCCGCCCCTGCCGTGACGCCCATGGCCAGGTGCGGGCACCTCGAGGCTGGTGCGCTCGGGCCGGGGCGAACGGGTCGCACCTGTCGCACATGTGACCCCCTCGCCGAGATCGAGGACGGAGACGGCCTGGCGGTGGGCCCTGGCGGTGGGTGCTTGCGTGACGCGGCTGGGTGCCGGCGTGCAACCATCACCAGATGCTGCTGCCCGCGCTCTCGGGCCACCAGTTGGTGGTGCTCTGGACCGAGCTGGCCAGCCTGCTGCTGCTGGCCCGCCTGCTTGGCGCCCTGGCCCGCCGCTTCCGGCAACCGGCGGTCGTCGGCGAGCTGGTCGCGGGGCTGGTGCTCGGTCCGTCGGTGCTGGGCCAGCTGTCGCCGACGGCCCTCAAGTGGTTTCTGCCGTCCGGACCGGGCCAGGGCGACCTGCTGACCACCGTCAGCCAGCTCTCCCTGCTGGTGTTGCTGGTGGTGGTGGGCGCCGACGCCGACCTGCCCCTCATTCGGTCCCTCGGTCCGGCGGCGGCCAGCGTGTCGGCCACCACCCTCCTGCTCCCACTGGGAGCCGGCGTGGTGGCAGCGACTCTGCTGCCGGCGGGGTTCCGCGCCGGCCACCAGCACGTCGCCTTCGTGCTGCTGGTGGCGGGTGCCGTGGGCGTCTCGTCCTTGCCGGTGGTCGGCAAGATCATGGCCGACCTCGGTCTGCTCCGGCGGAACTTCGCGCAGCTGTCACTGGCGGCGGGGACCGCCAACGACATGGTCGGCTTCTTGCTGGTGACGGCGGCGACGGGACTGTCGGCGGCCGGGACCGACGCCCGATTGGCACTGGCCCTGGGCGGCCTGCTGGCGGCAGTGGTGGCTGTGTTCACGGTGGGCCAGTGGGGGGTGGACGCCGTGCTGCGCAGGGTGCGCGCCCGGGGGCCGAACGTCGCCGGTTCGCTGACGGTGGCCATGGTGGCAGCGTTCGCCGCCGCTGCTGCCTGCCAGGCCGTCGGCTTGGAGGGAGCCCTCGGTGGCTTTCTGGCCGGCGTAGCCCTTGGCCGGTCGCGGTTCCAACAGGGCGAGGCGATGGCACAGCTCACCCGTTTCACCGACGCCGTGCTCGCCCCTCTGTTCTTCGCCACCGCCGGCCTGCGCGTGGACCTGACGACCTTGGGCCGGCCGTCGGTGCTGGTGGCAACCGTGCTGCTGGTGATCGGGTCTCTGGCCGCCAAGGGTGCGTCGGGCATCGTCGGTGCCCGGTTGGCCGGGTTGGCGTGGCGAGACGGGGTCGCCCTGGGTGTCGTGCTGAACGGACGCGGCACGCTGCAGGTCATCATCGCCGGAGCCGCCCTGACTGCCGGTGTGTTCACGAGCGCTGCCTATTCGGCGGTGATCGTGCTGGCCATCGTGTCGTCGCTGTCCGTGGCGCCGATGCTGTCATTGGTGCTGCGCGGCTGGCGGGGCACGGAGCAGGAGCAGGCCCGGTTGGACGAGGAGCGGCGGCTGGCTGCGAACGTGATGGTCCGCGACGAGCGGCTGCTGCTGGCGACAGGGGGAAGCCCGAGCTCGTACGTGGCGGCTGCCGTGCTCCACCATGCATGGCCGGAGCGCCAGCCGGTCACCATCCTGGCGGTCGGCGAACGATCCGGCGCCTCTGACGGGCCCGGCCGGGGCGCCACCTGGATGTTCCCGGGCCGGCCCGTCGAGCTGACCACGGTCGACAGCGAACGGGTGCTCCGGGACGTACTGGCCGAGACACGCCTGGGCTATGGGGTGCTGGGGCTCGGCGCGGCTGACGTCCCCGGTCCTGAACGTCTCCTGTCGAGCGTCGTCGACGACATCGTCATCCGCTGCCCCATCCCGATGTTGGTCGCTCGCAGGGGACGCACACCTTCCGCAGACGACCCAGGTCGCGGAGAGAGGCGTCAGGGTGTCCGGGCGGCGCCCACCGACCGGAGGGCCGAGCCAGCTGCCGGCGAAGACGTGGCGTTCCACCGCATCCTGGTGCCGCTGTCGGGGAGCGCCACGGCCCACGCCGCCCAGGAGGTCGCCTTCGGCCTGGCTGCGTCGAGGCGGTCGGACGTGACCCTGGTGCACGTCGTCACCCGAGATCCGAACGGTCGACAGACGACGGGGGGCCGCTCGGCGGACCGGCCTGGACGCGACCTGCTGCGGGATGCCGAACGGTTCGCAGCCCGGCATGGCGTGCCGGTGCAGACCCGTTCGCGGCGGGCGCCCGCTGCCGGTGACGAGATCGTGCGCCTGGCGGCTGAGATGCGGGCGGACTGCATCGTCCTCGGAGCGTCCGCCCGGGCGCTCGACGGCCGGCCCTTCCTCGGCCACACCGTGGAGCACGTGCTGGCCGCCGCCCAGGCCGCCGTGGTGGTGGCCGTGCTGCCCGCCGAAGCGCCAGCCGAGGAGCCAGCCGAGGAGCCAGCCGAGGAGCCAGCCGAGGAGCCAGCCGAGGAGCCAGCCGAGGAGCCAGCCGAGGAGCCCACAGCGGACGCTGTGACCGCGGTCGGTCGCGAAGGCGTCGACAGGGCGTCACCGGGCGTCCGGTCGGGGGAGCCCCCACCCGAGCCGAGCATCTGACTGATCGGGGCGGCGAGACCGGGAAACGTCGCAGCGACGACCCCGGCCCTCCGGTGCGGTCGACGCAGCGCAGGAGCTGGTCAGGTGTCGTCCGCCGGTACCGGCTGCAGGCGGAACACCGGGTGTCGGTCGGCGGCGGCGGCGAGCTCGTCGTCGGAGGAGTCGGGACCCACGCCGTCGAAGAACATCCCGACCTCCCACGACCAGCGGGCGAGGTAGGCGCGCAACACCGCTACCCGCTGCTCGCCGGTGACCTCCACGGCCACCCGGCGGTCTCGGTGCCGGCCGAGCTGCAAGGTGAGCTGACCGTCCGCTGCCCGCACGTTCCGGACCCACTCGGTGGTGCCGCGGGGCGACACCAAGTGCTCGACGCCGTCGAGGTGCAGCACGTTGACGGGCGTGCGCCTCGGGAGGCCGCTCGACCGGCCGGTGACCTCGAGGACCCGGCTGCCGGCAACGCTGAGGCCCAGTCGGGTGAGGCCGTGCACCACGCCGTTCAACAGCCGGGTCGGCCGCCCGGGTCGGCGGTAGCGCGGGGCGGTGGCGACGGGTGTCGGGCCGCCCGGGTCGGGACTGTGCTCCATGGGGATCCTCCGTTCCGGGTGGTGCGACGGTCGTGGACCTCGGAGGAGAACACCGTTCTCACCCGTGGGAGCCAGCATGGCTGAGAACACTGTTCTTGTCAACGAACACTGTTCTAACCGCGGCATCCGGGCGTGGCATGCTGTGCCCGTGAGCGAACGTGCGCCCGAACCTGCTGGGTCGAGGTCCGCCGCGGCATCGGCGCGTGCCCGGGTCCGGGCGGAGCTCCGGGCCGAGATCGTGGCGGCCGGCCATGCCGAGCTGGTCGCCAGCGGGCCCGGTGGGCTCTCGCTGCGGGCGGTGGCCCGACGGCTGGGCATGGCACCCTCGGCGCTCTACCGCTACTTCGCCAACCGCGACGCCCTGCTCACCGCGCTCATCGTCGAGGCGTACCGCTCGGTGGGTGACGCGGCGGCGGCGGCAGAGCAAGGGGCGGCTGGAGGGACACCCCTCGAGCGGTGGACGGTGGTGACAACGTCGGTCCGGAGGTGGGCCCACGACCACCCCCAGCAGTGGGCGCTCGTCTACGGCTCACCGGTTCCGGGCTACCGGGCGCCGGAGGACACGGTCGAGGCCGCCCTCGGCGTGACCAGGGTGCTGGCGCGGATCTTTGCCGACGCGCATCCACCGGGTGCGCCGCCACCAGGCGGCGTGCCGCCGGCCCCACCCGGGATGGCCGGAGCCGTCCGACCTCTCGTCGACGAGCTGCTCCCCGGGCGCCCGCCCGAGGTGGCGGTGGCCGCCGTCGTCGCCTGGACGCAGCTCCTCGGCATGGTCGGTCTCGAGCTGTTCGGGCACTTCGTGGGCGCCACCGGGGACATCGACGCGGTCTTCGCCTACGCGATGCGCACCGTGGCGGCCGTCACCGGCATCGGCTGATCCGCGGACCCGGTGGAGCGGGACCGGAGGCCGCCAGGCCGGGTGCGTCCCGGGCTCAGGTCGGCGGACGGAGCCGGGAGCGTCGGTCGGCGGAGACCGTGCGGACCGCCGCCGACCCGAGCGAGAGGGCGGCACCGCCCTCGGCCGCCAACGAGAGCGCCCCCGACGTGGAGACACCCAGCTCGCGGAAGAGGAACAGCCCCGTGGGGACGAGCAGGGTGAGGACATAGGCCCCGAGCACCGACAGTGCGAAGACCGCGCCCGCCACGTCGGTGATCGGACGGTGTGCCACCACGACGACGACGGCAAGGACGGGCGCGACCACGACGACGAGGAGAAAGAGCGGGCCGATGGTCGGGATCGCCCGGTAGTCCTCGGCGGCGTACAGGTACCCGTGCACCGCTCCGCTCACGACGAGGAGCGCCGCACCGACCGCCCGCCAACCCAGGCGGGGCGCGCGTCCGGCCGAGGCGCTCTCAGGCACGCAGGTCGCTCGTCGGGCGCGCGTCGCTCGTCGGGTTGAAGGCGGCAGGTACCGGGTAGTCGCCGAGGACGAACCGGAGGATGGCGGCGTGCTGCAGCTCGACCGGCTGGATGGAGGCCGCCGTCGCCACCGCCTTGGCGGACCGCAGTGCCGAAGTGGCGACCTGGTAGGTCTGGGCGGCGATGTCCTCGATCGTCAGCGCGAGCTTCGCCAGGCCGCTCACGTCGGTGACGGCGGCGAGACCGTGGTGCACGGTGGAGACCAGGGCGGGGTCGGGCTCGGTCACCTTCGCCTTGCCCGCCCCCGTCAGCACGGCGTTCCACGCCGCGGCGTGCTGGCTGTGCTGGGACCGGGCCGTCTTCGCGAAGGTGAGCACCGCGGGAGGGACCGCGCCGAGCTTTCCCGCCCTTGCCGCGTCGATCCCGGCGGTGTAGGCGGACACGCCGAGGTTCTCGAGGCTGGCGGCCAGGGCGGCGACCTCGAGATCTCCGGTCAGGTCGGCGGGGTAGGCGCGCCGTGCGGCGGCGTTGCTCGCGGCGTTGCGTGCCGTCGAGGCCGTCGAGGCCGTCGAGGCCGTCGAGGCCGTCGAGGCCGTCGAGGCCGTCGAGGCCGTCGAGGCGCCGGAACCGCAGGCAGCGAGCAGCGCGCCGCCCG
>JAJZJT010000325.1 GCA_021809995.1 Actinomycetes bacterium | reverse complement strand
GGCATCGTCGGTGAGGTCGTAGTGGCCGATGAACCTGGCGTGGACGACAGCCAGGTCGAGCACCACCGCCACGGTGGCGAGGTACACCAGCCCGCGGCTGGCCCGCCGCATCCCCGCACCGGTCACGACGCGGCTCGCACGGTCATGTCCCCCCGCACCCCGGGCCGCGGAGAGCGGCCGGTGATCCCGGCAGGTTGCCGACGCACCGGCCGGTCATCAACACGGCCACAGGAGGTCGGGGCCGGACCTGCACGAGCAACGAGAACCAGCGCCGCGCCGCTGCAGGTTGGTTACGGTCCAGTGCGATGGTCCCGAGCAATTGCAACGCGGCAGCGTCCCACGGGTAGGAGTGCAAAGCGACGTGGGCGTCCGCCGCAGCTGGGCCGAGACGGCCGAGCTGGAGTTGCATGGATCCCGCGGCCGCCCATGCCGGGGCATCCCCCGGGTCTCGGGCCGCTGCGACCTGCGCCCAGGTCGTGGCCACCGCCAGCGGCGTGGGCGCTCGACGGGTCGCCTGCCTGCCGAGCAGCGCCACCACAGCCAGTTGGGCAGCCGCCTGCGGCCACGGTGCCAACAAGTGGTTGGCCAGTGTCGCCTCGCCGAGCGCCGCGTGCTCGTGGCTCAGAGCTGCGTCGCCCTTGGACAACACCATCTCTCGGGTGCCAGCCAGTAGGTCCGCTGCGCCGGCCACGGCCACGAGCACGGCGACGACGGTCCCGGCGGCAACGACGCGCCGCGACCATCTGCTGCCCGCCCGCTCACCCGAGGCCGCGCCGATCCCCAGGCCTCGGCCGGCGTCGAGACCCACGCCCACGCCAGCGCCCGCACGACGGTCCGGTCTGGCGGCAGCGGCGGGAGCTTCCACCGAGCCGGACCGGTCGCGGGCCGGCTTGCTCACCTCGCCGACGACCGAACCCGCGTCGCCGGAGGTCGCGATCGTCGCCCCGGCACCGTGCCGCCGAGCTCGCCATCGCGGCCACCCGGGCTGGGCCGACCACGACGTGGCACCGACAGCCAGGAACGCGAGCGGAGTCATGGAGGGGTTCAGCGGCTCGATGAGTGCCACAACCGCGACAGCGGCCGCGAACCCGAGAAGCAGGCCGCGACGGGCGTGCAGGGCCGTCAGGGTGAAGGCGACGAGGCAGGTCAGGCCGAGCAGTCCGGTGGTGACCGCGTACTCCACGACGATGTCGTGACCGTCGGTGAAAACCTGGCCGGGGTGGGAGCGGACGAACCACAACGGGAACAGCGCCGAGGTTGCAGCACCGAACTGGCCGGGTCCGGCACCGAGGAGCGGGTGGTGAACGAGGTAGCGAGCGCCCTCGAGCCAGGCGTGCAGGCGGTCGCCGAAGGTGCCCTCGGCCGTGGCCGACGCCTGGCGGGCCACGATGCTTGCGCCGCGGAGCACGGGAAGCACCGAACCCAGGGCGACACCCGCCAAAACGGCACCGCCGAAGGCGGTTGCCTTCTGCCATGCCAGACCGGGACCTCGTGCCGAGCGGAACCGGGCAATCACCGGTACCGCCACGGCGGTGACCACGGCGAGCAGCATCGACATGCGCTCCCCCGTTGCTCCGATGGTCAGCGCCACCACCGCCACCGGCAGCCACACGCGGCGCCGACCCTCCACAAAGCGGCCGGCTACGAGCACGAGCGCCCCTGCCTCGATACCGCCGAGGAACACCGGGTTGCCCTGCAGGCCGAGAGGCTGCCCACCTGAGTAGCGCGACAGACCGAACCGACCGAGACCGACCGTCACCTGGGCCAGCGCCACAGCGCCGTTGGCCAGCGCGCCTCCGATCAGTCCGGACGCCAGCAGCCGCCGGCCGGCTGGGCTGAGACCGGTACCGAGCGCCCAAGCGCCGGCCAGGACCACCATGAACAGCCACCCCGTCCCCTGGCCGAACAGGCCGACGATCGAAAGGGCCGGCGTCGCAGAGCTCAGTGCAGAAGCCAGCCCGACGACCAGCCAGGCGAGCAGCGCACGCGCTGCCCACCGTTCCAGCGGCGGCCGGCCGGGCGCACGGCCGGTGGCCCGAGCGACGAGCAGAGGAATGCCCGGCAATCCCAGCAGCAGCGCGGCGGCAGCCTCGGGCGGCCACGCGCCGACCCCCAGCAGCGGCGCCCACGCCACCATGGCGACAATGGCGGCCACCACCACTAGGCGGTCGATGACTCCGGCCTGGTACCAGGCCCCGGTCGGACGGGTGCGTTCCAGCCGCCACCAGGGATCGGTCGCCAGGAGCATCCGTTCGCCATCTGCGGCATCGCGCGTCGGGATTGCCGGTGCGAGCACGCTAAAGGCATCGGCACGCGGGCCGCAGTTCCGCAGTTCCTTTTCGCTCTGCGGTCACCTGCCTTGCGCTCTGCGCGGTCGGGACAGTGGTGAGCCACCCATCTGACGATCGGTCATGCTCGGCCGACGAACCCACCG
The DNA here is from genome assembly GCA_021809995.1 of Actinomycetes bacterium. Lineage (GTDB taxonomy): Bacteria > Actinomycetota > Acidimicrobiia > Acidimicrobiales > RAAP-2 > JAJZJT01. The sequence continues at coordinate 598 of JAJZJT010000325.1, read as the reverse complement.
CCAGACGAACCCACCGTCAGACGAACCCACCGCCAGACGAACCCACCGCCAAACGAACCCACCGCCAGACAACCAGAGCCGCCTCCCTACCCGGTCTGCGAACACGTGGAGGTGCTCCTGAAGATCCACGGGCTCGACCCGCCCGAGGTGCCCGCCACCGTCCTCGCTCCCCGACCGGGTGCTCCTCTCACGGATCGACCAGCGGTCAGCGCATGGGAGGCGGTTCGTTGGATCGCCCTCGTCCCTCTGGCTCTGCCCGGCGTGGTCCTCGGCTACGCCGCAGGCCCGTCCCGATCGGCCCCCGGCCGTGTGGCTGGGCGCCTGGCCAAGCGCCCGGCGAGCGTTTCGAGCGCCCCGGGAACCACCACCGTGACATCCAGACCACACTGCTCGGTCAACCAGTCCCGGTTGCGGCGGTGCAGCTCGTCACCGGGATCGAACCGGTCGAGCACGACCGCCGGTGCGGTCGGAGCTCGGGGACCAACCACGGGTGCCAAGGCAGCGACGGACAGCAGGACCCCGTTGATCGTGCCCAGGCCGGCGTCGGCCACCAGCACCACATGCTCGGGACGCAACGCCGCCACCAGATCGACGGCGT
>JAJZJT010000324.1 GCA_021809995.1 Actinomycetes bacterium | reverse complement strand
GGCCCACGAGCGAGCCACGTGCGAACCACGACCGGGAGGGCCGGACGCACCCGACGCTTCCCCGGTACGCGCCCAGCTGACGGCGCCCCCGGCCATGGCGGTCACCGGGCCGGGCCGGGCCGGGCCGGGCCGGGCCTGTCCCGGTCCCGCTAGGGACGACGGAGCGCGGGGTGCCGGCGGGCGAGCTGGGGCAGGAGGAGGGCGTGCGGTGCCAGCCGCGCCGCGCCGGCCAAGACCCGGTTGGCGACCCCGGGGACCACCACGGCCCGGTCGGCAGCGAGGCCGTCGACGGCGGCCCGTGCCACCGCCTCGGGCGTCACCCACAGGGCCCGGGGCAGCGTGCCCTCGACCTCGGCGTCGCTCCATCCGGCCGCCTCGGCGAACTCGGTGGCCACCGGCCCCGGGCACAGTGCCGTGACCGTCACCCCGTGCTCGTGCACCTCGGCCCGCAGGGCCTCGGTGTAGGAGAGGACGAACGCCTTGGTCGCCGCGTAGCCGGCCTGGCCCGGGAGCGGTTGGAAGGCGGCCGTCGAGGCCACGTTGACCACGGCTCCCCGGCGACGCACGACCATGCCGGCGACGACCCGGGTGCACAGGTCGACCACTGCCTCGACGTTGGTGCGCACCATCACCACCTCGGCGGCGGGGTCGGCCGCGTGCACCGGGCCGAAGGTCGTGAGCCCGGCGTCGTTGACGAGGACGTCGGCGGCGAGGCCGCGCTGCGCGAGCTCGGGGACGAGACCGGCCCGCTGGTCGGCGTCGGCGACGTCGCAGACCAGCACCTCGACCCGCACCCCGTGCCGACCGGAGAGCTCTTCGGCGAGCGCCTCGAGCCGGTCGCGGCGACGGGCGACGAGGGTGACGCCGTGGCCGCGAGAGGCGAGCTCGCGGGCGATCGCCGCGCCGATCCCGGACGACGCTCCGGTGACGAGGCTGGTGCGGTCGGGCCGGGGTACGGGGAGGGTCATGGCCAGAGCGTAGGCACGACGACCGAGCCTGCCCGCCCCGACGGCGCACGTGGGCGCCGGTACCATGACGCCGTGCCCGAGGACGACCCTCCGGACCGCCGACCGCAAGGCGCTGACCGCCCGCTCGGTGGCCCGGCCCCGCAGGAGGCGGGCCCGCTCGGTGCCGGCGACGTGCCGGGGACCGGCGGCACGAGGCGCGGACGGGCTCCGGCGCACCGCATCTCGCGGCCGGGTCGACCCGGCGCCGCGGTGTCGGTCGGCGGCCCCGGACCCGGTGCCCCCCGACGCATCCCCCGCCGCCGCTTCCTGGCCACCGCTGCGGCCACCGGTGCCGCCGCAGCGGTGGCAGGCGTCGTCTACGACGCCACGGCGAGCTCGACCAAGGTGCGTGCCCCGGCGCGGCCTCGCCGCGCGACGACGGCACCGGAGCGGGCGACCGTCGTGAACACGAAGACCCCGAGCGGGGTCGTCGTCCCCGTGTCCTCGGCGATCGTCGCCGAGAACGCCAAGCGGGGGGATGCCTGGTGGGTGACGACCCCCCAGCAGCCCGGGGACATCTGGGGCTACGCCAGCACCACCAGCGCCGTGCACGGCGACGACGTCACGCTGTTCGTGTCGACCACGGCGCCCCACTTCCACGTCGAGGCGTACCGGATGGGCTACTACCAGGGCATCGGCGGGCGGCTCGTGTGGCAGTCCGACGAGGTCGCCGGCGCCGTCCAGGCCCAGCCGGTGGTCGTGGCGCCGACCAACACCGTCGAGTGCCACTGGACGCCGTCGCTCACCGTCCGGATCGACCCTACGTGGCCGCCCGGCGCCTACCTGCTCAAGCTCGTCGGCCCGACGGGGCAGCAGCAGTTCGTCCCCCTCTGCGTGCGCGACGACCAGTCGACGGCCGCGGTGGTCCTCCTCCACTGCGTGACCACGTGGCAGGCGTACAACCGGTGGGGCGGCTACAGCCTCTACTACGGCAACACCGGTGGGAAGCTCAGCTTCACCCACGCCCCCGGAGGCGGCAACTACCAGAACCGGGCACGCATCGTCTCCTTCGACCGGCCCTACGACTGGGACTGGGCCTCCGGCGCCGCCGACTTCGTGGGCAACGAGCTCCCCGTGGTCTTCCACGCCGAGAAGCTCGGCCTCGACGTCACCAACTGGACGGACGTCGACCTCCATGCACGAGGCGACCTGCTGGCCCGCCACCGGGCCCTCGTGAGCCTCGGGCACGACGAGTACTGGTCCTACGAGATGCGCGCCGCGGCACGCACGGCCCTCGACGCCGGTGTCAACCTGGCGTTCCTCGGGGCGAACGCCTGCTACCGGCAGATCCGTCTCGACGCCACCGCCATCGGTCCCCATCGCCATCAGGTCTGCTACAAGTCCGCCGCCGAGGACCCCTTCTACGGCCACGACAACGCGCGGGTGACCGTCAACTGGCCTCAGCCCCCGGTCAACCGACCGGAGAGCAGCCTGATCGGCGACATGTACCAGGACATCGGCGCCGTCGCCGACATGGTGGTCACCGACGCCTCGGCGTGGCTGTTCGCGGGAACGGGGCTCGCCGCCGGCCAGCACCTGGCCAAGGTCGTCGTGGGGGAGTTCGACCGCTACGTGCCCGGCGGCGCCGGCCCCGCCAACTGCGACGTCTTCGCCCACTCGCTCGTGGCCAACCGGGGCGGGAACTACTCCGACGTCACCTGGTACACGGTCCCCGGCGGCGGCGGCGTGTTCGCGTCGGGGAACGCGTCGTGGGTCGGCAACCTCGTCCAGCCCTCGCTGATCCCCTCGAACGTCCTGCCACCGGCCAGTCCGGCGAACTCGGACGCGCTGGTGCGCATGACCGAGAACCTCTACGGGGTCATCGCCCTCGGGCCGGCCAGCGCCACCCGGCCGTCCCAAGGCACCTGGCGGGCCGCCTACGGAACCGCTCCACTGCACGTGCCGGGGACCAGCCAGGTCGTCGGGGCCTGAGCACTGCCCGAAGGCGCACCACTGCCGCCTCGCGGACCGGTCGCGTGCCCGCGACGGACGGTCGTCCACCGCGGCACTGCTTGAGGGGGCGCCGG
>JAJZJT010000323.1 GCA_021809995.1 Actinomycetes bacterium | reverse complement strand
CGGCTGGGAGGCTTTCGCCATGGTCCCACTGGTCGGCGACAGGACAGCGGTTCTCCTGAAGAGACCCCACGCGGCGCCGCCGGCTTCGCTGAGCTGACCAGGTCCCAACGGTCCGGCCGGCTCGGTCCTTCCCGCCGGCCCGGCTGGTTGGCGGTGCCTGCCCAGTCGGGCCGGAGGTGGGTTCAGCGCTGCCAGGCCCGCCCGTGGCGTAGGGCTGCCAGCGTGCTCCCGCTGACAGCGAGCCAGAAGCCGGCGAGGAGCACGAACAAGGCGATGGCGCCGAACTCGAGTGAGTGGTCGCCCCAGCTGCGGGCCAGCTGGAGGGTGGCCGCCGTATAGGCGCCCAAGGGGAAGGTGAAGGCCCAGAGCCCGACGCCGTAGGGCACGCGGCTCCGGCGGAGGTAGCGGACGAGCAGGGCCGCCGCGGTTGCGAGCCACCAGAGCCCGAACCCCCACAGCACCGCTGCGGTGATCGACGAGAGCTCCAGTACGGCGCCCGCCGCCGGCCCCCAGTAGTGGGCGCCACCAGCCGCCAGGCGCAGTACGGCCAGGCTCCCGACGCCGATCGGCCCGAGCCCGATCCACAATGAGGGTGCGAGCGCCGCCGCAGGGAGGGGTTGGTGGACGAGCCGTGTGAAAAGGGCCCCGGCCACCAGTAGGAACAGCATTAGGCCGGCACCGAGCCCGGCGTAGCCGCCGAGCAGCAGCAGCCGCGCTGACGAGATGCTGACGTGGGGGAGCAGGGCCAGCAGTGGGAGCGGGACGATAATGTTGGCGACCGGCGGGATGAACCAGCCCCCGTTGGCCGCGTCAGCGGACAGGCTGTCCCCGGTGAAAAGCACGTAGGTGAAGACGACACTGCCTACGAAGGTGACGAGCGTCCCGCCGGCCGCCAGGACCGCAACGACAATGGTCACGGCGCCGGTGGAGAGCAGCGAACCGCCAACGGTGGCAGTCGCCGTGGCCAGCACGAGGATGGCGGCCGGCAGCGTGCCGTACAACGGCCCGACGACGGGATGGCGCAGGTCGGCCAGGGCGGCATCGGGGTGGCGGACGAAACGGGCGAGGTAGGGGATGGCTATGGCGGCACCCATGGCCCAGGCCAGTAGGACGAAAGCCAGGCCCACCCCGTGGGCCGTCCGCGTCAGGCTGGCGTACGAGCCCGGGTTGAGGTAGGCGACGACGCCGACGATTGCCGTCCCCATGACCGCACCGAACCAACCGGGGTGGAAGCCGCGGAGGAAGCCGGTGGGTGGTGCCGTGTCGGGCCGCGACGGCAGCCTGGCGGGGGCCGCGCCAGCTTGCGGCCCTGCGCTCCTTTGGACCACCAGGCCGGTCATCGCCCGTTGCCCCTTGCGGCGCGCTCGTTCACCAGGTCGAAAAGAGCCTCGGCGTTACCGAGCACGGCGGTGGCTTGGGCGAAGCGGGCGATATGGAAAGCCTCCAGCAGCTTCGCCGAACTGAGCCCTTGAGAGCGCGCCTTGGCCACCATGGCTTTCGTGCACTCGTGGTTGGAGGTGGCGAGCGCCACGGCCAGGTAGACGAGCGTACGTGTCTGCTCGTCGAGAGCACCGCCCTCGGCGGGCATGGCCCACTGCTTTGACCTGGCGTGCTCGATCACCAGGTCCGGGTCGGCGCCGAGCGACTTCTCCATGGCGACAGGGACTTCGCCCAAGGTCTCACGCATCTGGGTGACGATCTGGTCTGCGTTGGGTATTTGGGCCTGGTCTGGGTTGGGTATTTGGACTGACATGGTGCTCCTCGTTGTCCGTTGCGGCCTTTCCATCCCCATGGTCCCGGTTGCGCGCCGTCGCGTCGTCACTGCCAGCCCTACCCCGGCCACCCCACCCGCATGAGATCTCCAACTACGGCTAACAGGTGGTAACAGGGGCCCGAAGGCCCCATTGCCAGCAGCGCCGGGCGCATATAGTCGGCCGGTGCAGCAAAGTAGCGAGCCGCCACCGGGCCAAACGAGCCCTGGGACCGCTCCGGTGGACCGGCGGCCGAGCGTGGTGTTGGCAGACGACGACGTCCTCTTGAGGGCGGGCCTGGCGAGCCTCTTGCAACGTTCCGGTTACGACGTGGTCGGCCAGTGCGGTGATGCGACCACCCTTGTCAACCTGGTCGTGGACCACCATCCGGATCTCGCGGTGGTCGACATCCGGATGCCCCCCAAGCACGGCACCGAGGGCCTCGACGCCGCGAAGTACATCCGGGACAAGTTCCCCGCCACGGCTGTCCTGCTGCTGTCGGCGTACGTGGAGGCGGAGCAGGCGATGGACCTTCTGGCGGCGGGCAGGGGTACGGGTTACCTGCTGAAGAGCCGGGTCACCGACGTGGACGAGTTCCTCGACACAGTGGACCGCGTGGTGAAGGGGGGTTCTGTTGTCGACCCTGCCCTGGTGCGCGAGCTCGTCTACGCGCGGCACGTGTACGACCCGTTGGACGAGCTCAGCGACCGCGAGCGTGAGGTGCTGGCGCTGATGGCAGAAGGGCGCTCCAACGCCGGCATAGCCCAGCGTCTCTACGTGTCCGAAGGGACGGTGGAGAAGCACGTGCACAGCATCCTGCGCAAGATGCTCATACCCGAGACGGACCAGGACCACCGCCGCGTCCTGGCGGTGCTCAGGTTCCTCGGCTCGCGATGAGGCCGTGCGAGGCGCGCCGGGCGCCCAGGTCCGAGGGGTGCTCAGGTGCCAGGTGCCGGCGACCGCCGTGCCTCTGACAGGGTGGCGTGCCCGGTGGTGGCGAGAGCGATGGCGCAGATGGCAGCCCCGCCGCCGCCAGCCAGGGCCCAGCCCATGTGGGCCGCGCCGGCGCGGTCGCCATCACCTGCTTCGACTGGGCCAACGGCCAGTGTGCCGCCTGCTCTCACGATGACGCTCCTGCCGGTCCCTGGGCGGTTACGGCCGCTATCGGTCGGCCGGGGCCGCTGCGGCGCCAAGGATGGCCGCCAATTCGTGCTTGGGTGGCACCCGTCCCGCGAACTGCAGCCGGCCGTCGAGCACCAGAGCCGGCGTGGACATGACGCCGTAGGA
>JAJZJT010000020.1 GCA_021809995.1 Actinomycetes bacterium | reverse complement strand
GCGATCCCGCAGCGGGGCTGGCCGACGTAACGGAAGAAGACCCGGACCTCGTGGCCCCCCGACGACGTCGGGACGGCCACGCCCCGCCACGGGCCCACGTGGCCCTCGCCGTCGACCTCGACGGTCAGCTTCGTGAAGAGGAGGGTCCAGTTGAGCGACGTGTGGCTGCCGACCACGGCGATGCCGGTCTGGACAGGGTGCGCAGCCATCCCGTGATGATGCCACCGGGCCGCCGGCCCGGGGACGCGTCCTGGCCCAGCGCTCGGCCAGCCGTCACCCGTAGTAGCCGGAGTGGATGTAGACGCACGGGATGCCCTCGGCGTGGAACATCGCGAAGTTCGACGGGTCGTCCTCGAAGGCCAGCCGGAGGTCGAACCCGTACGAGCGGAGGTCGCAGACGGCGTCGCGCTTGAACCAGGTCACCTGCGAGTAGTCACCCCGGGCCCGCATCACGAGCAGGTCCCAGCGCAGCTCGTAGCGTTCGAGCCACGCCAGGGTCTGGGGCTGGACCCGGATGGGACGCCCCGTCAGGAGGACCACCTGCAGGCGGTCGTCCAAGAGCTCGAGCAGGCGTGCCAGCTCCTCGATGACCGGGTCGTCCCCGCAGGCGTCGAAGAACCGGTCCCAGTCGCGCCGGCCCTGCTCGATGAAGTGCTGCCGGCCCACGGCGTCGGAGAGCACGCCGTCGACGTCGAAGACCACCGCCTCGCCGGCCACGACGGGCCGATCGCGCCAGCGCCAGTTGTCGGGGACCGGGCGTGCGCGGCCACGTGCACCGGACGCCTCGGCCGGCGTGCCGGCGCTCACCGCCCTCGGGGGGGTGCCGTGGCCCACCGGCGGCCCCCGACGTCCAGCCCCTCCATCGGCACTGCCTCGCTCCTCGACTCGGGCCCCTCGCCCGTGCTCGCCCTCGCTCCGACCGGCTGCCATCCGCCGCGGGCCACCCCGATCCGCCGCGGGCCACCCGCCGGGGAACGGCCCGCCTCCGACCGGCGTGCCCACGGGCGCACACCCTGGCTGCACGCGTGAACGAGCCTACTCCGCCCGTCCCTCTACGATTGCGGGGGTGCCGCCATCCGACGCGGTGGGCTCGACCTCGCCCCGGGGCGGGCGTGGCGTCGAGCGGTGGGCCAGGGACCGGCGCGGGAGCGAGCAGTGGGCCAGGAACAGCCAGGCAGGCGGCCGGAGGAGCGGGCCGACTCGACCTTCGACGACGCGACCTTCGACGACGGTGCCGCGAGCGCGGTGACCGTCGTGGACGTGCCGATCGGGCGCCGCGTGATGGTGGTGAGCGACCTGCTCCTCACCGGCGAGGAGACGACATCGTCGCGGGCGCTCACCGCCGAGCTGGCCGGCGCCCTCGACGCCTGGGAAGGACCGGGCGTCCTCGTCGTCGCCGGCAACCTCTTCGACCTGACCGATGCGACCGACGTCGGGGAGGCCGCGCGCGTCGCCATGGAGGCCCACCCCCGACTGGCCACCGCGTGCAGCCGCTTCCTCGCCAGCGAGGAGCGCCGCATCCTGCGCCAGGAGGGCACCCACGAGCCCGGCCTCGCCGACAACCCCGAGGCCCAGGCCGCCCTCGCCCGGCTCGGCGTGGAACGGGTGGGCCCCGTCGACCTCCGGCTCCAGACCTCGGCCGGGGTCCGCACGGTCCGGGTGGAGCCGGGTCGCCATGCCTACGCGGCCGAGTGCACCGCCCCCGAGACGGACCTCGACCCTGCCGCCGACGCGAAGCCCGGCGCCGTCAACGGCGCCAAGGCGGCCCCGAGCTGGCGGGTGCTCGCCAACCAGTCGACGACCGACGCCCCGTGGCTGGCCGGCCTGAACCGCCTGAGCGACCCGTCCGCCCTCTCGCGCTTTGTGACGTCGCGCACCCTCTACCGTCGGCTCGGTCGCTACGCGTGGTGGATGCTCGTGCCCTTCGTCGTCGCCGTGCTGCTGCGCGTCGCGGTGACGCCGTGGGTGCTCCACCACGCCGGCACGGGCGTGGCAGGACGAGCCCTGTCCCACGCCCACCGAGCCGACCTCGCCGACCAGCTGGTGGTGGCCGCCCTCGTCGCCGCGGCGGTCATGGGGGTCATCGCCGTCCTGCTCGGCCTGCTGTCGCGACGCGTGTGGTCGATCCTGGGAGGCGGCGCGCTCGTCGAGGTGCGCGCCGAGGCGGCAGCCAACGACTCGGCGCGCGACGAAGCCCGTCGCCTGGTGGGTGCCGGCTATGCCGGCCTCGTCACCGCCGCCACGTTCCAGTCCGAGCTGACCAACCTCGGCGTCGGCTTCTACGCCAACGTCGGGGCGACCACCGAGGTGGTCGAGGAGGAGGGGGGCCGGCTGGGCCTGCCCCCGGTGTTCGTCCACCGCCAGCTGGCGAGCTGGGTCGAGCTCGAGACCGGCGCGGACCTCCACGTCCGCCTCCTCGTCGCCCGGTCCGACCTACCCTCGCCCAACCTGCTCGAGCGGGCGGTCGCGCCGCGGCGGTCGATGCAGAGCCTCCACCCGACCATCGTCGCCTCCTACCCGAAGGGCGACTCGTGGCCCCCTGCGCCCGACCTGCGCCACGAGCACCGCCGGTCGCGGAGGGTGCGCCGGCTGTCGGCCGCGGCCATCCTGGTGGCCGGCGTCGTCGACCTGCTGGACGCCGTGACGCCACCGCTGCGGTACCGGCTCCACCTGCTCCTCCAGGTGCTCCCGCTGGGCGTCACCGAGGCGGCGGGCGCCCTCGTGGCCCTCTCGGGTCTCGCCCTCATCGCGCTCGGGCGCGGCGTGCTGCGCGGGCAGCGGCGGGCCTGGAGGATCTCGGTGGTCCTCCTCGCCGGATCGGTCCTGCTCCACCTCGTCGCCGGGGGCGATATCGAGGAGACCCTCCTCGCCGTCGCCGTCCTGGCCCTCCTCGTGGTCAACCGCCGGGACTTCCAGGCGGCCTCGGACTGGGCCTCGCTGCGGTCCGCCGTCCTCTCCCTCGTCGGTGGGGCGGCAGGGGTCGTCACCCTCGCCACCGTCTCCATCGAGCTCTTCGCGGACGTCGGCCACCATCGCCAGCACCACCCCATTGCCTGGCCGCAGGCGCTGTGGGCGGCATCCGAGCGCCTCGTGGGCATCCGTACGATCGCACTGCCCCGGCACCTCGACCGGTTCCTGTCGCCCGTCATGCTGTCGGTCGGCCTCGCCATCGTCGTCGTGGCGCTCTTCCTCCTCTCCCGACCGGTGGTCGACCGGCGGATGACGTCGGGACGGGCGGCCGAGCTGCGGGCACGGGACATCGTCCGGCGACACGGGACCTCCACCCTCGACTACTTCGCCCTGCGCTCCGACAAGCGCTGGTTCTTCCACCGCGACAGCTTGGTGGCGTACGCCATCTACGGAGGGATCTGCCTGATCTCCCCCGACCCCATCGGCCCGCGCAACGAGCGGGCCCACACCTGGGCGGCGTTCCGGCGCTTCGTCGACAGCCACGGCTGGGTGCCAGCGGTGATGGGCGCCGCCGAGGAGTGGCTCCCCGTGTACCGCGACGCGGGGATGCACCACGTCTACATCGGAGACGAGGCCGTCGTCCCCGTGCAGCGGTTCTCGCTGGCAGGCGGGGACAAGAAGGGCCTCCGACAAGCCCACAACCGCATCGCCAAGAAGGGCTACACCGCGAGCTTCCACGACCCGGCCCACCTCGACCGGGGCACTGCCGACGAGCTCGTCGCCCTGATGGGGCTGTCGAGACGTGGCGAGCACGAACGAGGGTTCTCGATGATGCTCGGACGCGTCTTCGACCCTCGCGACGTCGGCCTCCTCCTCACCGTGGTGCGCGCCCCCGACGGGAAGCCGGCGGCCATGTGCCAGTTCGTCCCGGCGCCGGGGATCAACGGGTTCTCCCTCGACCTCATGCGGCGCGACCCGGCGGACCACCCCAACGGGCTGCTCGACTTCGCGCTGTGCTCGACGATCGAGCACCTGCGCGCCCGGGGCTTCGACGGGCTCAGCCTCAACTTCGCCGCCATGCGCTCGACGCTGGCGGGCGAGAAGGGCGACGGACCCGTCCAACGCGCCGAGCGGTGGTTCCTCCGTCGCCTCTCCAACTTCGCCCAGATCGAGACGTTGTGGCGGTTCAACGCCAAGTACGACCCCGACTGGCTCTCCCGCTACGTCGTCTTCGACACGGCCGAGCACCTGGTGCCCGTCATCATGGCCATCTTCCGGGCCGAGTCACTGTGGGAGATCCCGGTCATCGGTCGTCTGCTGGCTGCCGGCGCCGAGAAGCGCATGGTGGCCACCCGTCGCGAGACCGAGGAGATGCTCGCCGAAGCGGACGCCCGGCGACGGGAGGACAGCGGGCCCGAGGCCGGTGCGACGGGTCCCGCGGTGGGCTCGCCGTCGGCGACTGAAGCCGGAGCCGGCTCGACCCCGACGACGGGCGAGCTCACCGGGCCGACCGGGCGCTGAACCTCGTCGGGCTTCGGGCAGACGGGCCCGGGACGGGCAGACGGGCCCGGCCTGCGCACCCGGCCGACGGGCCGACCGGTGCCGTTCAGCCCACGGCTCGGGACAAGTCCAGTCGGTAGCCGATGCCTGCCGAGAACGTCGCGACGACCCCGAAGCGGTCGCCGCGCACGAGCGTCTCGCGGTGCTCGACGGGCCGACCGCGGATCTCACCCCGCCGCTCGATGGCGAGGGCGGCCGTGGCCCGGGGCAGCCCGAGGGCTCGACGCTCGGCGGGCGTCGGCACGACGGCCCGGATGTGCTCCTCCCCGCCGGTCAGGCGGAGGCCGGTGTGCTCGGCGAGCTCGTCGTAGAACGACGTCCGGGTGAAGTCGGTGTCGAAGAGCGGTGCGGCGAGCTCGGCGGGGAACCACAGCCGGTCCATGGCGAGGGGGTCCCCACCGGCACACCGGATACGCTCGAGATAGAAGAAGACGGCAGTAGCCCCGAGCCCGAGGCGCTCGGCGACGCGCCGGTCGCGGCGGCGATCGAGGACGAGGACCTCGCTGCGTTGCTCGAGCCCCGCCTCCTCGACGGAGCGGAAGAGGCTGTAGAGGGCGCCGAGCGGCTGCTCGATGCCCGCCTCTCCGGCCGGCAGCGGACGGCGACCCCGCCCGGCGACGATCGCGCCCTCGGCCCGGAGCCGCCGGAGCGCCTCGCGGACGGTGTTCCGGCTCACGCCGTAGGCGTCGACGAGCTCGAGCTCGCTCGGGAACGCACCCGCGAACTCGCCGTCGTCGAGACGGCGGCGCAGGTCGGCGAGGAGCTGTGCCCACAGGGGCAAGGCACTCGCTCGGTCGAGGACGGCTCGGGCCATGGCTGGTTCAGGCTACCGATCCGGGCGACCCGTCGTCTCGGACCACGCCCAGCCCGGCACGGTGCCACGCGTGCATCCCGCCTGCCAGGTTGTGGGCGCGCCGCCCGGCCCGACGCAGGGCAGTGACCGCCCGCTTCGAGCGGGTACCGGACCGGCACACGGCGACGACGACGGCGTCCGGCGGGACCACGTCGGGGTGGAGTGTCGTCAGGGGCACGTGGACGGCCTCGGGGGCATGCCCGGCGTGCCACTCGTCGTGCTCGCGCACGTCGAGGAGGATGGCGCCGTCGGCGACGAGCTGGTGCGCCTGGTGGGGCGTCAGGTCGACGGGCAGCCCACTGGCGTCGTCGTCCGGCTCGGGGTGGCGGCTGGCGTGGAACAGCGACATGGACCTCCTTCTCCCTCCCCCCTGGTGCGGCTCCCGTGGCCCACGTCCACACCCGATCGAGCCGGCCGGTTCGTCACCGACCGGCTCGGACCGGCGCGTTGCCATGGCGAGGGTGCCTCGATAATGTACCAACATTCTAATGTGAGACGGGCGGCGGGACCGGGTCAGCGGGAGGGGGACGTGATGATCGAGGTGCTCGTGGTGCCGACCGAGGAGCTCGGCGACCGCAGCTACGTGGTCCACGACGGGGAGGTCGCCGTCGTCGTCGACCCCCAGCGCGACATCGACCGGTTGGAGGCCGTCCTCGACGAGCATGGGCTCGGCTGCGCCTACGTCCTCGAGACGCACGTCCACAACGACTACGTCTCGGGAGGCCCAGTGCTGGCCGAACGGCGCGGGGCACGCGTGGTCCTCTCGGCCGCGGACGCCGTGGCCTACGACCACGTCGCCGTCTCCGACGGCGACCGGCTCACCGCCGGCACGCTCACCGTCACGGTCGTCGAGACGCCCGGGCACACCGACGGGCACCTCGCCTACGTCGTCTCCGACGGCGGTCCCGTCCCCGCCGTGCTCACCGGCGGGTCTCTCCTCTACGGCAGCGTCGGGCGGACCGACCTCGTCGACGTGACGCGCACCGAGGAGCTGGCCCGCAGGCAGTTCCGGTCGGCCCACCGCCTGGCCGACCTCCTGCCGGGCGAGGCGCCCGTCTACCCCACCCACGGCTTCGGCAGCTTCTGCTCGGCGGGGGCGGCCACCGGTGGTGATGCCAGCACCGTGGCCCTCGAGCGCACGCGCAACGACGCATTGGTGACCGACGACGAGGACGCCTTCGTCGCCGCGCTGGTGGCCGGCCTGACCGCCTACCCCGCCTACTACGTCCACATGGGGCCGCGGAACCGCGAGGGCGCGGGCCCCGTCGACCTGAGCCTCCCGGCGCTCGTCGACGGCGACGAGCTGCGCCAGCGGATCGCGGCTGGCGAGTGGGTCGTCGACCTCCGGACCCGGAGCGCCCACGCCGCCGGTCACCTCCGGGGCACGATCGGAGTCCCCCTCGAGCTCTCCTTCGCCACCACCGTCGGGTGGATCGTGCCGCTCGACGCGCCGATCACGCTCCTCGGCGCCTCCTCCGAGGACGTCACGGCGGCCCAGCGGCAGCTCGTCCGCATCGGCATCGACCGCCCGGCTGCTGCAGGAGTCGGCGACCACCGACAGTGGACGGCTCCGGACGAGCAGCTCGCCTCCTTCAGGCGTGCGAGCTTCGCCGACCTCACGCCCGCGTCCCTCGGCGATGGCGTGGTGGTCGACGTGCGTCGCGTCGACGAGCGCCGTGACGGCGCGCTCGTGGGCTCCCTCCACGTGCCCCTCCACGACCTACCGGCGCGCCTCGGCGACCTGCCCCGCCGCACGCTGTGGGTGCACTGCGGCGCCGGCTACCGGGCCACGGTGGCCGCCGGGATCCTCCAGCGAGCCGGCTTCGACGTCGTCGTGCTCGACGACGACTGGGCGAACGCCGGCCGCTCGGCGCTCACCGTGGCGCCGCCGACCGTCGCGTCGCTCGCCCGCTGAGCAACGAGCGCCGTCGGAGGGGAGCTGGTCGCGCCACCTGGCGTAGCGCCCGGCGCGAGGATCGATGCCGACACGGGAGGTGACGATGGACGCCAGTGCGTGGGACGAGCGCTACCGCGGGACCGAGCTGGTGTGGGGTGCAGAACCGAACCGCTTCCTCGTCGAGGAGGTCGCCGGCCTGGCCCCGGGCCGTGCCCTCGACGCGGCGTGCGGCGAGGGGCGCAACGCCCTCTGGCTCGCCGCCCAGGGGTGGGAGACCGCGGGGGTCGACTTCAGCGAGGCCGGAGTGGCACGAGCACGGTCCCTCGCCGACCAGGCAGGCCTACCGGTCACCTTCGAGGTGGTCGACCTGACGGCGTGGCAGCCGCCGCCGCGCCGGTTCGACCTCGTCCTCGTGGCCTACCTGCAGCTCCCCGGGACCGTGCGCCACGACGTCTACGGTTGCCTCACCGGAGCGGTCGCCCCCGGCGGCACGATGCTCGTCATCGGTCACGACCGGGCCAACCTCACCGAGGGGGTCGGCGGGCCCCAGCACCCCGACGTGCTCCTCGATGCCGACGAGGTGGCTGCCGACCTGGCCGAGCTGGTGGTCGATGTGGCCGAGCAGCGCCGACGGCCCGTCGCCGTCGACGGCGGTACCCGTGACGCCGTCGACACCGTGGTCCGGGCCCGCCGCCCCCGCTGATCCGTCACGACGGCCCCACCGCGCTCCGGGCCAACGCGCCCGGGCACGGAGTGGGCAGGACTGGCCGTGCTGCCGAGGTGCTCGGCCTACGCCGACACCGGTGCGTCGTGCGAGGACCGCCTCGAGCTGGTCGGGGAGCGGGACGAGCCCATGGTCGAGCCGGGTCCGGGCGCCGCCGCGGCGCCTGCGTTCGGCACCGGCCGTGAAGCCCGGGTGCCAGCTGGCACCCGGGCTTCACGTCGCCGGACGCCTGCTCCGAGGCGGGCGCCGGTCGCGGCTGGACTAGGCGCCCGCTCCGCCGGCCAGCTTCGCCATCTCGGCGGCGACCATCCGCTCGTGCTCCTCGAGGTCCTCGCGAGCCTTGCTCGGCGACCACCGGCCGGCCATGACGAGGACCAGCGGCAGGAAGACGAGCTCGCCCCCCACGCACACCCAGTACCAGTTCTGCCACTGCCCGGGGGTCACCTTGGCGGCCGTCTGGACCTGTGCGAGCTCCTTGGCGTGCGCCTGGAGGAAACCGATCTCCGAGGTGATCTTGGGGTCGTTCGCTACGGCCGTCAGGTCCTTCACGCCCACCTGGGCGATGGCCTTGGACAGGAGCGCCGGCGGGATGGCCGTCTTCGGGTACTTGGCCAGCTCGGTGAAGATGGCCTGATGGGCGAGCACGATCGACACGTTGGGATCGGACTTGATGATGGCTTGGGCCTTCTGGCCGATCGCCCCGTACTGCACGAGCGGCGTGGTCGAGGAGACCACGTAGGGCAGGACGAAGACGGAGACCGCCACCACGATCCGCAGGATCCACCCCCACACGGCGAGGCCGGTGGCGATGAGCGCCGGGTTCCGGCGCTCGACCGTCTCGGTGAAGCTCGCCATCCACGGGGCGTACGCGATGCCGAGGAAGGCGGCCAGCAGGCTGAGCAGCAGCACGAACTCGTAGTAACTGGTGTGAGGAGCGGTCGCCTTGCCCAGGTAGATGATCGTCATGACCGCGGCACCGACGGCGCCGATGATCATGAAGGGCTTGCGCACCTTGAGCCAGTCCGAGAGGATCCCGACGACGACGAGGGCGCCGGCGTCGAACGCCCACAGCCAATTGCCCAGGCCGTTGGCCTGCGACGGGGTGAAGCCGAAGATCGTCTCGAAGTAGATCGGGTTGAAGCCAACCGCGGTGTAGTAGATGATCAGGAAGACGCTGACGGCCAGGGCCGAGACCACGATGTCGAGCTTGAGCATCTGCCGCCAGGGGTGCCGGAGGCTGTCCTCGATGTCGATCCCCTTGGCCCGGGCCTCGACGAGCGCCCGGTCCCGCATGGAGACCATCAGCTGGTCGCGAAGACCGGGTGCCAGCTCGCGCAGCCCGACGAGGGCGATCAGGAAGACGCCGACCCCGACGATCCCGCAGATCGTGAACTGGTCTTGCCAGGCCACCAGGTGGGAAAGCGTGGTGGACGCCACGATGGACACGACGAGGCTGCCGACCACCGGCCCGAGCGTCCAGAACCCCATGGCCGAGGCCCGGCCCATCTGGGGTGAGAAGTCGCGCACGAGTGCCGGAGTGGCCACGAGGACGATCCCCTCGACGAAGCCGACGGCGACGACGAGGATCAGGAACGCCCACTTGTTCGGGGCATTGGGGATGCCGAAGAGCACGAGGAGGGCGGTGACCCCCAGGCCATAGGCGACCATGTTCGCCCTGCCCCACCGGTCGGCGAGACCGGCCAGCACCGAGCTGAACGCGCCGATGGCGTTGCTGAGCACAGAGACGTCGACGTAGAACCGGAAGCTCATCCCGTAGTGGGCGAGGATCTGCGGTGCGACCGCCCCGGCCACGTAGAGCTGGTAGTAGAGCATGATCGTGGCGGCGACCACGATGGCCAGGTACCCGATCCGCCGCCCCGTGTCCGGATAGCGGTAGATCTGGCGGTACCACAGCGCTCGCGCCAACGGTCCGTGCCCAGACGTCGAGCCGGCCGCTGCGCCACTCCCCGTGCCGCCGCCCCCGTGGGACTCGGCGACGCTCGGTGCGGCGGTGTCTGACATGGGACCCCCCCCTCGGGCCGCTGGCCCGTTGCCTGAACAAGCGTTTATAGATATATCTAGGACATAGGGCTGTTCGCGTCAAGCATGTTCCGCGGCCCGGCGGACGGCGAAGGGGGGGAAGCCATGGCCACGAGGACCGGGGAGCCTCCGGGCGAGGACCCGGTCTCGCCGACCTGCGACGCGACGAGCACTCGTTCCGACCCGGCTCGTCGGCTGCTGGCCGCCGCCGACGAGCTCTTCTTCCGTCAGGGTGCCCGCGCCACGACGGTCCGTGAGATCACCGGGGCCTGCGGGCTGACGCCCGGAGCGCTCTACAACCACTTCTCCTCCAAGGAGGACCTCGTCTACGAGCTCGTCGTCCACCGCCACCGTCGGCTCGACGAGGAGGTGACGGCGGCCATCGAGCTGGCGGGGCCCGACCCCGGGGACCGGCTCAGCGCCATGGTCTCCGTCTTCGTCCTCACCCACGTCCGCGGCCGGCGGGGCGCACGCGTGGCCAACCGCGAGTACCGGGACCTGACCGCAGCACGGCTCGATGAAGTCGTGGCCATCCGTCGGCGACTCCGCGACCGACTGGTCGAGATCCTCCTCGACGGCGAGGCCAAGGGGGTCTTCTCCCTGCCGGGTGGGAAGGGCCGCCCCGCGGCAGTCATCGCCGCGGCCGCCATCCTCGACATGTGCGTCCACGGGAGCGAGTGGCTGACCGAAGTGGGAACGTTCTCGTTGGAGGAGCTCGAGGCCCAGTACGTGACCATGGCCCGACGGCTCGTCTCCGCTCCCGGCGTGCGGCCGGCGGGGAGGCGTCTGCGCCGCTCAGGCCGAGCCTGACCCACATGGGCGACCGGGCGGGCCGGACTGGCGGTCGTCCGGCCGGCATGGCGGTCGTACCACGAGCAGCTCGCGAAGCAGCGGAACCCCAACCGGTGGCTCGAGTACTCGCTCAGCGCGTCGATCAGATCGTGCACGTCGGCATGCTCGTCGGGATCGACGACGTCGCCGCCCTCGTCGGCCTGGCCGGCGCCGACGCGGCGATGATCGGGTTCGGCTGGCTCCAGGAGCGCTACGAGCCCCCCGGAGGGAGCCTCGGCCCCTTCTGGCTCGGCTGCCTGGCCGGCGCCGTCCCGTGGGTGGCGATCGCCGTCTACTTCGCCGGTCCTGGCGCCGACCTCCACCCGCCGGAGTTCGTCTACGTCATCTTCGCTTCCTTGTTCGTGGCCTTCAACTGCTTCGCCGTCAACCAGTGGCTCCAGTACCGGAGGGTCGGACCGTGGCGCGACTAGGTCGTCGGCCAGCGCGTCTACGTGACGCTCTCGCTGGTGGCGAAGAGCCCCCTGGCGTGGAAGATCTTCGCCGCCACGCTGGCGTCGGCCGCCCACTGAGCAGCTGGCCGCACCCTGTGCGCTGGACGGCTACGCCGCACCGCGGGCAGGTTGGGACGGTGCACCGGTCGTCGCGCGCCCACCGGCCCCGGGGCTGGCCGGCACGCTAGCCGCGCCGCTGTCGATGGCGGACCCGCGCCTCGCCCCCGGAGACGCCCGCGGCCGCGCCCGCCCTTGCCTGGACGCGCTTCGCCCGTTGGTGGGAACGCACCACGATGACCAGTCGGTCGGTGACGGCACCGAGCGCCGCCGTCACCAGGAGCACCCAGATGAGCGGGACCGAGGTGGTCGTGAACACGAAGCTCACCGAGACGGTCTGGCTGTTGCCGAGGACGAAGGCCACGAGCGCAGCGACGAGCACCAGCCCGACGACGAGACGCGCCAGGCCGCGCCGGCGCCGCTCGGGGCTCCCCGCCACGGGGGCACCGCCGGGAAGCCCGGACTTGGACTGGTCCGTCGTCACACCTGCCCACCTGCCTCCGGCTCGCCGCACTCGCCGGACGCCGAGCCCGGCCCGTGCCCGCTGGCACGTAGCTCGTCCGCGACGCTACCGGCCGCCCCCTCGCGGGACAAGGGACGCTGTAGCGGGCGAGCCCTCAAGGCGAGCCGGCGCCGGCGCCGCTCAGTGGAGCAGGAGCGTCGCCTGGTGGGCGAAGTCGACGATCGGGGCCGGCACGATGCCGAAGACGATGGTGAACGCCACGCACAGGGCGATGGCTGCGGCGGTGAGCGGCGGCACCGCCACCCGCCGGGTGGCGACGTCGGGCTCGGGCGCCTCCTCGGTCAGCACGGCCAGGCTCGCCGGCTCGGCGAACGGGTCGCCCGCGGCGGCGAAGGCGAGGGCGACGCCGGCGCCCGTCGCAGCCCCGTCGGCCGCGCTCTGGCCAGACGGCGACGCTCCGGCGAGGGCCACGTCGCCAACCGGGCCGGGCGGCGAGAACATGGCGACGGCGAGGCGCAGGTAGAAGAAGGCGGCGATGGCCGCCGAAGCCATGGCCACGGCGGCGAGCGCGTAGGAGTGCGCGTCCGCGGCGGCTGCCACCACCTCGAACTTGGCCAGGAACCCGGTGGTGAACGGCGCGCCGAGCTGTGCCAGCAGCAGCACGACGAAGGCGAGGGCGAGGACGGGCTGGCGCCGGGCCAGGCCGCGGTAGTCGGCGAGCTGGTGCCCGGTGTCGCCGTCTCGCGCCACCACCGTGATGACGGCGAAGGTGCCCACCACGGCGAAGAGGTAGGTGAACACGTAGTAGAGGGAGGCCGAGACGCCCTGCACGGTGGCGGCCTGTACGCCGAGGAGGATGAACCCCGCGTGGTTGATCGACGAGTACGCCATCATCCGCTTGACGTCGGTCTGGGAGAGGGCGAGCACGGCGCCGACAACCAGGCTGAGGACGGCGAGGCCCCAGATGGCCGGCTGCCAGTCCGTCCGCAGCGTGCCGAAGGACGACATGAAGACGCGCAGCAGGGCGGCGAACGCCCCCACCTTGGCGACGGCCGCCATGAACCCGGTGATCGGCGACGGCGAGCCCTGGTAGACGTCGGGCGACCACATGTGGAACGGGACGGCCGCCACCTTGAAGCCAAAGCCCACGAGCAACAGGGCCAGGCCGGCGAGGAGCACGCCGTTGGAGGCGACGAAGTTGCGGGCGAGGTAGTCGGCGATCTCGGGCAGGTTGGTCGAGCCGGTGGCCCCGTAGACGAGGGCGATCCCGTAGACGAAGATCGCCGACGAGAAGCCGCCGAGGATGAGGTACTTGAGGGCCGCCTCGCCCGACTCGGCCCGCTTGTGGTTCGAAGCAGCCAGTACGTAGAGAGCGATCGAGAGGATCTCGAGCCCGAGGAACACGACGATCAGGTCGTTGGCCTCGCCCATCAGCATGGCGCCCGACGCGGAGAGCAGGGCGAGCACGTGGAGCTCGGGCCCGTCGGCTCCTTCACGCCGGAGGTAGCCGTCGGCGACGAGGGCGGTGAGGAGCATCGCCATCGAGACGGCGATCTGGACGAACACGGCGAAGCCGTCGAAGGCGACCGCTCCGGCGATCGTCACAGAGGGCCCGTGCGCCGAGACGTGGTACCACTGCACGACGGCGGCGACCAGGGCGGCGACCGAGGTCGCCGAGGCCACCAGCGTGCTGATGCTGATGCCGAGGACCTTGCGCACGAGCGACGACACGACGACGAGGAGCACCGCCCCGCCCATCATGATGAGGACGGGCAGGATGCTCAGGTAGTCGATGTGCGGCGTGTGGATCGTTGCCGCCGCGACGGCGAGGAGCGGCGAGGTCACGGTCGGCCTCCGACGGACGAGGTGGTGCGGGCGGTGGCGGGCGGTGCGCCGTGCGGTGGAGCGGTGGCGGCGGCGTGCGACGTGCCCGTCGCCACCGACGCGTACCGGGTGGTGGCCACGCCGGGTTGCTGGGTATGGGTCACCTGCTCCACGTGGGCGACCAGGCGGTCGACCGAGGGCGTGATGCGGTCGAGGACCGGCTTCGGGTAGATGCCGAGGAAGACGATGAGGATCACGAGCGGGGCGATGACGAGCCGCTCGGACCACCCGAGGTCACGCGTGGTCCGGTTCTCCTCGTCGGGCGTCCCGTGGAAGACCTGCTGGTAGGCCCACAGCAGGTAGAGGGCGGCGAGGATCACGCCCGCCAGGGCGGCGATCGCCCACCACCGGTGCACGATGAAGGTCCCCGACAGGACGAGGAACTCCCCGACGAAGCCGTTCAGGCCCGGCACCCCGATGGAGGCCAGCATCACGAGGGTGAAGATGCCGGCCATCACCGGAGCCGACAGCTGCAGGCCGCGCAGGTGGGAGACCTTCCAGCTCCCCCGGCGCTCGGCGATCCAGCCGATCAGGAGGAACAGCGCGGCGATGACGAGGCCGTGGTTGAGCATCTGGAGGACGCCACCCGAGAGCCCCTGCGTGGTCAGCGCGAACGTCCCGAGGACGATGAAGCCGAGGTGGGCGAGGGATGAGTAGGCGACGAGCCGCTTCAGGTCGCGCTGGGCGCACGCCACCACGGCACCGTAGAGGATGCCGATCACCCCGAGGGTGAGGAGGATGGGCGCGAGGGTGTGGCTCGCCTCGGGGAACAGGTTGAGGTCGAAGCGGATGATGCCGTAGGTCCCGAGCTTGGCCATCACCCCAGCGAGGAGGATCGATCCCGTGGTGGGGGCTTCGGCGTAGGCGTCGGGCGACCAGGTGTGGAACGGGAAGACCGGCGCCTTGACGGCGAAGGCGGCGGTGAAGGCGAGGAAGAGCAGCACGCCCTCGGTCCCGCTCAGGTGGGTGTGGACCAGCGCGGGCAGCTCGAAGGTGAGCACCCCCGTCTGCGACCGGTGGATGAAGGCGACCGACACGATGCCGACCAGCAGGAAGGCGGAGCCGGCGAACGTGTAGACGAAGAACTTGATGGCAGCGAAGCCGCGTCTCGCGTACCCCCACCCGCCGATGATGAAGTACGTGGGGACCAGGGTCAGCTCGAAGAAGAGGAAGAAGAGCACCAGGTCGAGCGAGAGGAAGCTGCCGAGGCAGGCGGCCTCGAGGAGCAGCACCCACGAGACGAAGGCGCGCGGGTTGCGCTTCGCGCGGGCGCCCAGGATGGCGATGGGGAACAGCACCGCGGCCATGAGGACGAGGAAGAGCGAGATGCCGTCGATGCCGAGCGACCAGTGGATGCCCAGCGACTTGGCCCAGACGTGGTTCGACGTCATCTGGTAGCCCCCGTCGCCGGTCTTGAAGCGCACGGCGACGGTGACGGCGACGGCCAGGGTGACGGCGGTGGCGAGGACGCCGAGGGCCTCGTGGAACCACGAGGGGACCCGGCGCGCCGGCACCAGTGCGACGACGGCGGCCCCGACCGCCGGCGCGAGGACGAGGAAGGTGAGGAAGGGGAAGGGGGTCGTGTGCATCAGGCCCACCACAGCCTCGTGAGCATGAACCCGAGCAGGAGCACGACGCCGAGCACCACCCCGAGCGCGTAGTTGCGGACGTAGCCCGTCTGGAGGCGCCGGACGCCCTGCCCGGTGAGCCGCACCAGGCCGGCGATGCCGTTGACGGCGCCGTCGATGACCTTGGTGTCGACGACGGTCGCCGCGAACTCGGCCAGGCGGGTGCCGGGCCGGCCGATCACCAGGTCGTAGAGCTCGTTGATGTACCAGGACCGGAAGAGGAACACCGGCTCGAGCGCCGGGCGCTCCGAGCGGGTCGACCACAGCCGGTAGGCCACGGTGGCGGCGATCAGGGCCACCACCGAGTCGGTGATGCCGAGCCCCCACTGGAGCGCCGCGCTCTGGTGGGCGTTGTAGAGGGCGGAGCCGAACACCGGGTCGATCCACTTGAGCAGCGTCGGCGACGTGACGAAGGGCAGCGACAGCACCCCGCCGAAGAAGGCGCAGACGGCCAGGACCACGAGGGGCACCTGCATCGTCCACGGGGCCTCGTGCGGCGGCTCCGGCGCATGCGCCTCGCCGCCGTGGCCGGCGTCGCCGGACGTCCCGCCGTTGCCCGCCGTCCCGTGGGCGGCGCCCGAGGTGGAGGTGGTGGTGGTGGAGGAGGTGGAGGCGGCGGCCGGCCGGACCAGCTCGCGCCACCGGTCGTCGCCGAAGAAGGCGAGCGACGTGAGCCGGGTGATGTAGTAGGCGGTGAAGAAGGCGGCCACGATCCCGACCGCCCACAGGGCCGGGTAGCGAGACCAGGCAGCGTCGAGGACGTCGCCCTTGGCCCAGAACCCGGCGAACGGCGGGATGGCGGCGAGGGCCACGGTGCCCACGGCGACGGTCCAGAAGGTGACCTTCATGTACCGGCGGAGGTTGCCCATCCGCTTCAGGTCCTGCTCGTCGTGGAGCCCGTGGATGACCGACCCGGCCCCGAGGAAGAGGAGCCCCTTGTAGAAGGCGTGGGCCACCATCAAGAAGATGGCCGCTTCGTAGGCCCCGGTGCCCACGGCGAGGACCATGTAGCCGAGCTGGGAGATCGTCGAGTAGGCGAGGACCTTCTTGATGTCCCGCTGGGCGCAGGCGATCGTCGCCCCGACCAGTGCGGTGACGGCACCCACGATGGCGACGGTCAGGGAGGCGGACGACGAGGCGTGCAGCAGCGGGTTGATCCGGCACAGCAGGTACACACCGGCCGTCACCATCGTGGCGGCGTGGATGAGGGCCGAGACCGGAGTGGGGCCTTCCATGGCGTCGGCGAGCCAGGGGAAGAGCGGCAGCTGGGCCGACTTGCCGGCCACGCCCACGAGCAGCAGCAGGCAGATCGCCGTGATGTTGGCCGAACCGATCGAGCCGATGCGGGCGAAGATCGTCGTGTAGTCGAGCGAGCCCACCTTGTCGAAGGTGAGGAACATGGCGGCGAGGAACCCGGCGTCCCCCACGCGGTTGTAGATGAAGGCCTTCTTGCCGGCGCTGGCGGCCGACTCGCGGGTGAACCAGAAGGCGATGAGGAAGTACGAGCACGCCCCGACGCCCTCCCACCCGACGAACGTGACCAGCAGGTTCGACCCCAGCACCAAGATGAGCATCGAGGTGACGAAGAGGTTGAGGTAGAGGAAGAACTTCGGGAAGTCGCGGTCCCCGTGCATGTACCCGATCGAGTACAGGTGGATCAGGGTGCTGACGCCGGTGACGAACAGCACCATCGTCATCGAGAGCGGGTCGACGGTGAACGCTGCCTCGACGTGGAGCCCGCCCACGGGGACCCACGACCACAGGTGCTGGGTGAAGGAGCGGACCGGTGCGTGGACCCCGAGGAGCCCGGCGAAGACGATGAGCGAGACGACGAACGAGGCGCCGACGAACGCCGTCGCCACGCCGCCGGCGGCCGGCTCGCCGAGGCGACGACCGACCAGCAACTGGACGACGAAGCCGGCCAGGGGCAGCAGGACGATCAGGTAGGTCAGGTGGAGCATGGAGCGCTCAGCCCTTCATCAGGTGGAGGTCGTCGGCGGTTGCCCCCTTGCGGCGGCGGAACGTGGACACCACGATGCCCAGGCCCACGACGACCTCGGCCGCCGCCACCACGAGGACGAAGAAGACGAGGACCTGGCCCCCGATG
The DNA here is from genome assembly GCA_021809995.1 of Actinomycetes bacterium. Lineage (GTDB taxonomy): Bacteria > Actinomycetota > Acidimicrobiia > Acidimicrobiales > RAAP-2 > JAJZJT01. The sequence continues at coordinate 320 of JAJZJT010000020.1, read as the reverse complement.
TCGTTGAGCATCCGGGCGAAGGTGACGAACGTCAGGTTGGCAGCGTTGAGCATCAGCTCGATGCACATGAACATGACCAGCACGTTGCGCCGCACGAGCAGCCCGAAGGCGCCGATCAGGAACAGCACGGCAGCGAGCGCCAGGTACCACTCACCGGCGATCGTCACGGGGCCACCTCCTCTGCCGGCTCTGCCGGCTCGGCCGGTGCTCCGGCGCCGTCCTCGATCCCGTCCGCTCCTCCGCTGGTGCGAGCCCCTGGCGCCTCCGGCGCCGCGCCCGAGCCGCCAGCGGCGAGCTCGTCGGCATCCGCCGCCTCCGCA
>JAJZJT010000019.1 GCA_021809995.1 Actinomycetes bacterium | reverse complement strand
CGCCGCCCACCGGGGGCGGCTCTCGGGCGGTGTCAAGTCGGCCGTCTTCGTCCTCACCCTCGTCGGCTTCGCTTCCAAGGCCGGTGCGGTGCCGCTGCACGTCTGGCTGCCCCGCGCCCATCCCGAAGCCCCGAGCCCGGTCTCCGCGCTCATGTCCGGGGCGATGGTCAACCTCGGCGTCTACGGGATCCTCCGCGTCGGCGAGGACCTGCTCGGCGGCGGGGTGCCGTGGTGGTGGCTGGCCGTCGTCGCCCTCGGCGTCGCCTCGGCGATCTTCGGGGCCCTGCACGCCGCGGCGAGCACCGACCTGAAGCGCCTGCTCGCCTACTCCACGGTCGACAACGTGGGCCTCGTGCTGATCGGCGTCGGTGCCGCCGGGGCGCTCTTCACCGGCGGCGAGCGGCTCCTCGGCGAGCTGGCCCTGTTCGCCGCCCTGTTCCATCTGGTGAACCACGCCCTGTTCAAGGGTTGCCTGTTCCTCGGCGCCGGCGCCCTCCAGCACGCCGCGGGCACCCGGGATCTCGACCGTCTCGGCGGCCTCGCTCGCGCGATGCCCGCCACCACCATCGTGTTCGGGATCGGAGCGCTCTCCATCAGCGCCCTGCCGGGCCTGAACGGCTTCGCCAGCGAGTGGCTCCTCCTCCAGGGGCTCCTCCACGGCTTCGCCTCGCCCTCGGCAGCGACCGAGGTCGCCCTCCTCGTCGGGGTTGCCGCGTTGGCCGTCACCGGCGGGCTGACCGCCACGGCCTTCGTCAAGGCGCTCGGGGTCGGCTTCCTCGGCCAGCCCCGCTCCGAGGGCGCCCGTGACGCCCGGGAGGTCGGCCCCTCGATGGTCGCTGGCATGGCGTTCCTCGCCGGGGGGTGCGTGGTGCTGGGCGTTGCCCCTGGTCTCGTGCTCCCTCTCCTTGACAGGGCGGCGACCGCCGGGCTCGCCGAGCCTGCCCCGCGGGCCCTGCGCCCGGGGCTCGGGCTCGACCTCGCCTCGCTGCACGGCGCCATCGAACCGGCGCTGCTCGTCGGCGGCCTCCTCGCCGGGCTCGTCGTCACCTGGGGCGTGCTCCGGCTCGTCCCCCGGAGCGCCGAGCTGCGCCGCGCCCGGCGCGCCGAAGCATGGGGCTGTGGGCGGGAGCTGCAGACCTCCCGCATGGAGATCACCGCCACGTCCTTCGCCGAGCCGCTCCAGCGGGTCTTCGCCGACGTGCTCCGACCCGACCACGACCTCGAGGTCACCCACGCTGCGGAGTCCCGGTACTTCCCCGAGGCGATCTCCTACCGCCGCCGCGTCGACGACGCGCTGGAGCGGGCTCTCTACCAGCCCGTGATCGCGGCGGTGTCGTGGTGGGGCCGCCAGGCGCGCCGTGTCCCGAACGGCAGCGTCCATCGCTACCTCGCCTTCGGCTTCGTCGCCTTGGTGCTCGCCCTGGTCGTCCTGGCGTGACCGCGCTCCTCGCCACGCTCTCCGCGCCGGGCGACCCTCTGGTTGCGCAGATCGGGATCTCGGTCCTCCAGGTCGCCTACGTCCTCGTCGGCGGCCCGCTCCTCCTCGGGGTGATGGCGAAGATCCGGGCGCGCGCCGAGGGTCGCACCGGTCCGCCGCTCATCCAGGGGCTCCTTGACCTCCGCAAGCTCCTTCGCAAGGAAGCCATCCGGGCCGAGCACGCGAGCGCCGTCACCGCGCTGGCGCCGCTCGTGCTTGTGGCGTCGGCAGCGGTGGCCGTCGCCCTCAGCCCGCTGCTCACGACCCGACCGGTCCTCGAGACCAGCGCGGACGTCTTCGTCGTCGTCTACCTCCTCCTCATGGGCTCCGTCGCCCTCGCCCTCGGCGGCCTCGACGCTGGCACCGCCTTCGGCGGCATGGGGTCGAGCCGGGCCATGACGATCGGGGCCATCTCCGAGCCGGCGCTGCTCGTCGGCATCCTCGCCCTCGCCGTCCAGGCCAAGACGTCCAACCTGCCGGGCATCGTGACCGCCACCCTCGCCCACCCCGGATGGCTCGCCAGCCCGCAGCGCATCCTCGCCCTCGTCGCCCTCGTCGTCGTCGTGATCGCCGAGACCGGACGGATCCCGGTCGACAACCCGTCGACCCACCTCGAGCTCACGATGGTCCACGAAGCGATGGTCCTCGAGGACGCCGGGCCCGACCTCGCCCTCGTCTCCGCCGGCGAGGCCATGCGCCTCGGCCTCCTGCTGGCTCTCGTCGCCAACCTGTTCTTCCCCTGGGGCGTCGACACCTCCCCGGGCGGGGTCGGCATCGTGGTGGCGCTCGGCGCGCTCGGCGCCAAGACGGCGGCCATCGCCGCGCTGATCGCGCTCGTCGAAGTCTCGACGGCCAAGCTCCGCCTCTTCCGGGTCCCCGAGCTGCTGGCCGGCGGCTTCGTCCTCGCCGTCGTGGCAGTGACGACCGGGCTGGTGACGAGATGAGGTCGGGCACCGCGCTCGACCTCGTGCAGCTCGCTTCCGGCGTGGTGCTCGCCGGTGCCGTGCTGGCGCTGTGGCGGAGAGACCTCCGCGCACTGACCTCGGTGCTCGTGCTCCAAGGCGCCGCCCTCGCCACGCTGGCCGCCGTGCTCGCCGTCGAGGGCGGTAGCGTCGCCCTCGGCGTCGTGGCCGGCGTCGTCCTGCTCGCCAAGGCGATCGTGATCCCGAGCCTCCTCGCCCGAGTCGTCCGGCGCGACCCGGGGAGCCGGGAGACCGCCCCCCTCGTCAACGTCCCGGCCTCCCTCGTCGCCGCGGCCGGGCTCGTCGTCCTCTCGTACCTCGTCGCCGGCCGGCTCACCGGCCTCTTCCCCGACCCACTGACCCGGCTCGCGCCCCTCGGTCTCGCCACGGTGCTCATCGGGTTCTTCGTCCTCGTCACGCGGCGAAAGGCGGTCTCCCAGATCGTCGGGTTGCTGCTCGTCGACAACGGGGTGGCGCTCACCGCCTTCCTCCTCACCGCCGGGGTGCCGCTCCTCGTCGAGCTGGGCGCCTCCTTGGACGTCCTGTTGGTCGTGGTCGTGCTCCAGGTGCTCGCCACCACCATGCGAGCCCGCCTCGGCCACGTCGACCTCGACCAGCTCCGGGAGCTGCACGACTGATGCTCGTGACCGCCGTCCTCGCCGTCCCCCTCGCCGCCGGTGCGCTGGCTGGTGCGCTCCCCTGGCGCCGCGCCGTCGGTTGGGCCATGGTCCTCGCCAACGCCGCGGTGCTCGGCCTCGGTATCGCCCTCGCCGTCGAGGTCGACCACCACCGCGTGGCCGGCGGGCTCGACGGGGCGCTCCGCGCCGACGCGCTCAGCGCCTTCATGGTCGTCGTCATCGGCGCCATCTCGCTCCTGGCGTCGATCCAGTCGATCCGCTACCTCGAGGCCGAGATCGCCCGCGGCGAGCACGGCGCCCGCCACGCCTCGCTCTACAGCGTCCTCGTCCAGGTCTTCGTCGCCTGCATGCTCGCCGCTGTCTTGTCAGCCAACCTCGGGGCGCTGTGGGTGGCGGTCGAGGCGACGACCATCGCCACCACCTTCCTCGTCGGGCACCGACGCAACGACAAGGCGCTCGAGGCGTCGTGGAAGTACGTGCTCATCTGCTCGGTCGGCATCGCGCTCGCGTTCTTCGGCACCGTGCTCGTCTACTTCGCCGCCCTCCACGTCCCGGGACACCCGACCGGCGCCTCGGTCCTCGACTGGACCTCGCTGATGCATGCCTCGCGCCGCCTCGACCCCGGAGTGGTCCGTCTCGCCATGGCGCTCTTGGTCCTCGGGTACGGCACCAAGGTCGGGCTCGCTCCCATGCACAGCTGGCTGCCCGACGCCCACAGTCAGGCGCCGGCTCCCGTGTCCGCCCTCATGTCCGGCGTGCTGCTCACCGTCGCGTTCTACGCCCTCTTGCGGTTCAAGGCCGTCGCCGACGCAGCCCTCGGCCCGGGCTTCACCCGCGGCCTCCTCGTCATCGTCGGCCTCGCCTCGCTCCTCGTCGCCGCATCCCTGCTGCTCACCCAGCGCGACGTGAAGAGGATGCTCGCCTACCACAGCATCGAGCACATGGGCCTCATCGCCCTGGGGGCGGCGGCCGGCACGACGCTCGCCATCGCCGCCGTGCTGCTGCACATCTTGGGCCACGGGCTCGCCAAGGCTGTCCTCTTCCTCGCCTCGGGCGAGATCCTCCTCCTCGAAGGCACGAGCGAGATCGAGAAGATCCCCGCCCTCCTCGCCCGCCGACCCCTCCTTGGGGGGATCTTCGGCTTCGGCCTGATCGCCTTGTTGGGCTTGCCCCCGTTCAGCCTGTTCGTGAGCGAGCTCAACATGATCCGCGGTGAGGTCGACGTCGGGCTCGGCTGGGCGGCCGGACTGTCGCTTGTGGCGATGGCGGTCATCTTCGCCGCGGTGATGGCCCACGGCCGCCACCTCCTCCTCGGCGGCCGCGGGGCCACCTCGCCGTCGGCGACCTCGCGGCTCGTCGGCATACCCCTGGTCGGGGGCCTGGTCGCCTGTGCCGCCTTCGGGTTGTCGGCCTGGCCGCTCCAGTCGCTCCTCGATGCCGCCGCTCGGGTCGTAGTCCGATGACCCTCCACGAGCGAGCGGGCCCGACGCCGGTGCGCACCAGCGAGCTCGTCGCCGCTGCCGACCTCCAGCGCCGAGCCAGGGAGCTGCTCGGGGCCGGCTTCCGTCTCGCCCTGGTCGCCGGTCACGACGACGGCCACGGTCTTCGGGTGGTCTACACCTTCTGCGCTGGGCCTCCCGATCGCCGAGCCGAGCTGCAGGTCCGCCTCGACCGCGACCGTCCGGCCCTGCCTTCGCTTGCCCCCTGGTCCTTCCCCGCCAGCCGCTTCGAGCGGGAGCTGGCCGACCTGTTCGGGATCACGCCAGTCGGCCATCCCTTCCTCCGCCCGCTCGTCCTCCATCAGCACTGGCCTCGGGGCTGGCACCCGCTGCGCCGGGACGCCGGACCGCCGCCGCCCATGCGGGCCGACGCCGAACCGTTCCCGTTCGTCGCCGTGGACGGCCCGGGCGTCTACGAGATCCCGGTCGGCCCGGTGCACGCCGGGCTCATCGAGCCCGGTCACTTCCGCTTCTCGGTGGTCGGCGAGACCATCCTCAAGATGAAGGCACGCCTGTGGTTCGTCCACCGAGGCGTCGAGAAGCTCTTCGAGGGCTGCCCGGTCACCGAGGGCGTGGGCCTCGCCGAGCGGATCTCGGGCGACACCGCCGCCGCCCACAACCTCGCCTACTGCCTCGCCGTCGAAGACGCCATGGGCGTCGAGCTCGCCGAGGACGTCCGGCTGCTCCGCGGGCTGCTCGTCGAGCTCGAGCGGATCACCAACCACGTCTGTGACCTCGGGGCGCTCTGCAACGACGTCGGCTTCGGCGTGGCTCAGGCGCGTGCGCTCACGCTCCGAGAACAGCTCCTTCGCCTGGCCGACCAGATGACCGGGCACCGCCTCTTGCGCGGCGCGATCCGGCCCGGCACGACCTCGCTGCGCCGGCTCCCCACCGAGGCGGAGCTCGCCGACATCGCCGCACGGGTCGAGGACCTCGTCGACCTCGCCACTTCCAACACCGTGGTCATGGACCGTTTCGAGGGGACGGCCGTCTTGCCCAAGGACGACGCCGAGGCGATGGGGGTCCTCGGGGTGGTGGCACGGGCATCCGGAGTCGCCGTCGACGCCCGGGTGGCGCACCCGTTCTGTGAGATCGGTGCCGACCTGTCGCCGGTCGTCGAGGAGGCCGGCGACGTGGCGGCTCGCTTCTCGGTCCGCGCTCGCGAGATCGCCGTCTCGCTCGGCCTCGTCGCCGAGCTGGCCGGGAGGGTGGGATCGCTCGACGCCGGCACCGCCGTGGCGGTGCGACGCGGAGGCTCGGGCCTCGGGATCGTGGAGGGTTGGCGGGGCGCGATCGTCCATCGAGCCGAGGTCGACGCTGCCGGACGCGTCACGCGCTGCAAGGTGGTCGACCCGTCGTTCCTCACCTGGCCGGCGCTGTCGGTGGCGCTCGCCGACACCATCGTCCCCGACTTCCCCCTCGCCAACAAGAGCTTCAACCTCTCCTATGCCGGCAACGACCTGTGACCGGGACCATCCGTCGAGCACGACGGCGCTGCACGGGCGCCACGAAGGCCCGATGAGCGCGCCGGGTGCCTCGTCCCCGGTCACGGTGCGCGTCGCGCTCCCTGACGCCCTCCAGATCGGCACGGCCACCACAAGGACCGCCGTCAGCCAGCTCGGGCCGCACGCCAAGGGCTTGCCACCTGGTTGCATGTCGCCTTGCCCCCAAGGTGGCGATGGGCGAGACCGGCTGGCGGGTGACGCCCTCGTCACCTCCCCCCGGAGACCCGATCCTCGATGTCCTCAACAGGCGGGGGAAGCAGGCCATCCGCCCGAGGGCCGGCCCACCGATCGGAGCGCGTGGGGTGCCAAGCGCACCTGACGAGGAGGTGTGACCCAGGGCCGGGTCGGGAGCGCCCTGCGGACCGCCACCCGGCAGGGCATCGACCCGATCGTGCTCCCTGCCGCTGTCTTCGCCCCGTGCCCGGTGAGGGACCGGACCGACGCGACGGCTGTCGGAACCCACCGCTGGCCGCCCTCCTCCAGCCCGTGACCATTGGCCCTACCCCAAAGGGGTATCACGCGCCCACAGTGGGCCCAGAGCCCCGGAGGGCTCTGGGCCAAGGAGGTGGTCGCGATGATGTGGTACTGGGGTGGTGGGGTCCACTGGTGGGGCTGGCTGCTCGGCACGATCGGCATGGTCGCCTTCTGGGGCCTCGTGATCTGGGCGATCTGGTACTTCGTGGCCGCCGTCACCCGCCGGCCCGAGGACCGGTCGCAGTTCGGCAGCGACCCGAAGCGCATCCTCGACGAGCGCCTGGCGCGCGGCGAGATCGACGCCGACGAGTACCGGCACCTGCGCGACGTCCTGCGAGGAGGCGACGCCACGCCGGCCGGTCGCGAGGAGCCCACGGCGGCGGGGGACCGGCGATGACGGCGGTCGTCGAGGCCGGGATCGCCCACGGGTGCGACCGAGCGCGGCCCGGACCGTCGTCGACCCGCCCGGTGCGGGGCTGCGCCTCGGGCACGGGCGCCTGGCATCGACGGCTCCACCTCCTCGAGCCCGACGCGTTCCGCCTCTTTCCCTGATAGTCTATAGATCTATGGATTATGATTCAGCACAGCGTGCCGACCTCTACGAGCAGCTGGCGCGCATCGGCAAGGTGGTCGTCCACCCCAAGCGAATCGAGTTGCTCGACGTGCTCTGCCAGGCCGAGCGCAGCGTGGAGGCGCTGGCGACGACGACGGGGCTGAAGCTCACGACGGCGTCCGCGCACCTGCAGGTGATGCGCCAGGCGCGCCTCGTCGAGACCCGCCGCGTCGGCACCCGCGTCTACTACCGCGCAGCGGGAGAAGAGGTCTGCCGCTTCGTCGGGGCTCTGGGTGATCTTGCCCGGGCCCGCCTCGCCGAGGTCGACCAGATCCTCCGCTCGCTCGGCACCGACGCGGCGGGCACCGAGCGGGTCAGCCGAGACGAGCTCTTGGCACGGGCGCAGGCCGGGGAGGTCGTGGTGCTCGACGTTCGGCCCGCAGAGGAGTACTCGGCCGGGCACATCCCTGGTGCCCGCTCGCTCCCCTTGGAGCACCTCGAAGCCCGCCTCGACGAGCTCGACCCCGACCTCGAGGTCGTCGCCTACTGCCGGGGGCCGCTGTGCCTCCTCGCCCCAGAGGCCGTCGCGCTCCTGCGGAGCCGGGGGCGAACGGCGCGCTGCCTCGAGGACGGTCTCCCCGAGTGGCGTCAGGCCGGCCTGCCGGTCGAAGAGGGCTTCACCAGAGGCGGCGGATCGAGCGACGGCGCCGAGGCCCGTGGCCCGCGTCGGGAACGCCGCGCTCGGCGTCCCTCGACGGCCGGGGAGCCGTCGTGACGCGCGAGGGCTCGGCCGTCCTCTACCTCGACCACAACGCGACGACGCCGGTCGCGCCCGAGGTCGCCGAGGCCATGACGCCCTACCTCGGTGCCGAGTTCGGCAACCCCTCGAGCGACCACGCGCTCGGCCGACGCGCCCGCCAGGCCGTCGAAGGGGCACGAGCATCGGTCGCCACCCTCATCGGCGCCGCGCCCGAAGAAGTCGTGTTCACCTCGGGCGGAACCGAGGCGAACAACCTCGCCATCCGGGGCGTCGCGACACAGGCGCCTGCCGCTCGGCGCCGCATCGTGACCTCGACCGTCGAGCACCCGGCGACCACCGCGCCCTTGGCCTTGCTCGAAGCCTCGGGATGGACGCTCACCCGTGTCCCCGTCACGGCGTCTGGGATCCTCGATCTCGACACCGCGCTCGCCTCCCTCGGCGACGACGTCGCGCTCGTCACGGTGATGCTCGCCCAGAACGAGACCGGTGCCCTCATGCCCGTCGCCGAGCTCGCCGCCACCGCCGGTGCCCGCGGGGCGATCGTCCACAGCGACGCCGCCCAGGCGGTCGGCAAGACCCCCGTCTCGGTCGACGACCTCGGCGTGGACCTGCTGTCGATCGCCGGGCACAAGTGCTATGGCCCCAAGGGCGTCGGTGCCCTCTACGTCCGCCGGGGCACGCCGCTGTCGCCGCTCGTCGTCGGGGCCGGCCAAGAAGGCGGCCTACGGCCCGGGACCGAGAACGTGGCCGGCATCGTCGGCCTCGGCGCAGCCGCCCGCCTTGCCACGGACCACGTCGGGACCGACGCCGCCCGCATCGCTCAGCTCCGCGACGAGCTGTGGACGGCGCTGTCAGCGCGGGTGGACGGGATCGGTCGCCACACCCCCGACGGAGCCAGCCTGGCGAACACGCTGCTGGTGTCGTTCCCCGGCGTGCTCGGCGCGGACGTCCTTGCCCGGGTCCCCCAGCTGGCCGCGTCCACCGGATCCGCCTGCCACGCCGGCGAGCACACCCCGAACGCGACGCTCCTCGCCATGGGTGTCGCCCCCGACGTCGCCCTCGGCGCGATCCGCCTCTCGCTCGGTCGCGGCACCACCCGAGGCGAGATCGAAGAAGCCGCCGAGCTGCTCGCCGGCGCCCATGACGCCCTCGTCGCCACCGCGCCACCACCGACCAGGTCCAGCACGAGCAAAGGAACGCCTCGATGAAGATCCTCGTCGTCTTGAACGACCCGCCCTATGGCACCGAACGCTCCTACAACGGGCTGCGCCTCGCCGGCGCGCTCTCAAAGCGGGAGGACGTCGAGGTGCGGATGTTCCTCTTCGGCGACGCCGTCGGCTGCGCGATACGGGACCAGAAGGTCCCCGACGGCTACTACCACCTCGACCGCATGGTCACCGCGGTCGTCCGCCACGGCGGGGAGATCGGCTGCTGCGGCACGTGCATGGACGCCCGGGGCCTCGCCGACGGACTGCTCGTCGACGGTGCCCGTCGCTCCACGTTGGAGGAGGCGACCGACTGGACGATCTGGGCCGACAAGGTGGTGAGCTTCTGATGGGCCCGGTGCGCGTCATCATCGTCGGCGGCTCCTTCGGAGGACTGACCACCGCCTACGAGCTCCGCCGGCACCTCGGTCCCGAGCGCGCCGAGATCACCCTTCTCGCCAGGGACGACCAGTTCCACTTCGTCCCGTCGTTCCCGTGGGTGGCGATGGGACGGCGCAGCCTCGAGCAGATCTCCTTCCCGCTCGCCATCCCGCTCGCCGCGAAGAGGGTCCGCTTCGCGAACGAGACCGTCACCGGCATCGACACCGCCGCAAAGGTGGTCAGGACCGACGCCGGCGAGCACCGCTACGACTTCCTCGTCGTCGCCACCGGGCATCGCAGCGCCAACGAGGCGGTCGAGGGTCTCGGCCCCTTCGACGGCCCCGGCCACTCGCCGATGTCGGCACCGGAGACCACCGAGCTCGCCCAGGCGATCGGGCGCCTCCTCGCCGAGCCGGGGCCGGTCGTCGTGGGCGCCGCGCCGGGAGCGAGCTGCATCGGCCCCGTCTACGAGCTCGCCTTCGGGCTCGACCACCTGCTGCGGCGCCGCGGGCTTCGCCACCAGGTCCCCATCAGCCTGCTCACCCCCGAGCCGTTCCTCGGCCACATGGGCATGGGCGGGGCGGGCAAGATCCGCCAGCTTCTCGAGGGCGCGCTCGAAGAGCGTGACCTCGCGTACCGCACCTCGGCTGCGATCACCCGCATCACCGAGGACGCCGTCGAGACGGCCGATGCAGCCCCCGTCCCCTCGGTGTGCTCGATCGTCATCCCGCCCCTCGCCGGCGTCGAAGCGGTCGCTGCGAGCGAAGGACTCGCCAACCCGAAGGGCTTCGTGCCCGTCGACGACCACTACCGCCACCAGCAGGCCGATGGGGTCTACGCCGTCGGCGTCGCCGTCGCCCTGCCACCGGTCGACGCGACCGCCGTGCCGGTCAACTTCCCCAAGACCGGCCACATGACCGAGCAGATGGCGAAGATCGCAGCCGCCGACCTCGCGGCGCGGCTCGACGGACGAGAAGCCTGCAGCGCGGAGCTGTCGGCCCGCTGCATCCTCGACATGGGCGACCGCGCCGCCTACCTCGCCGTGGACCCCGTCCGCCCGCCGCGCAACCACATCCCGACGGTCTCCGACGGACGAGCGTGGCTCGTCGCCAAGATGGCGTTCGAGCGCGCCTACCTCTCCTTTGCCCGGCGGGGGAGGCTGGTGCCGACTGCACGTGGATGGTGAAGGCCGTGCGAGCGGCCAGCGCGTCGTCGTCTCGCTGATGGCGCCGACGCCTTCGGGTGGGCCCGGAGCTCAGGCTCCCGCATCGATGACATGGCAGACGAGCCTCGGGTCGCATCGGCGCGGATCGAGGTGGCGTGCGCGACGGTCGAGGCTCCGCAGCTCGTCACGCAGCACCTGAAGCTCGGCGATCCGAGCATCGAGCTCGGCGGCTCGGCGCCCGATCAGGTCCACCACGAAGCCACACGGCGTCTCGCCCCGGTCCCGAAGGGCGATGATCTCGCGGATCTCTCCAAGGCGTAGCCCGACCGCCTGGGCGGCGCGCACGAACCGGTAGCGGTCGAGGGCGTCCTCCCCGTAGAGGCGATAGCCGGACTCGCTGCGCTCCTCCGGGCACAGCACGCCCACGCGGTCGTAGTAGCGGATCGTCTTCACCGATGTCCCCGCCCGCTGGGCAAGCTCCCCGATCTTCATCGCCACGACCGCCATGCTATCCCTTGACTCTCCCCTCCAGGGGAGGTTCTAGGGTCGATCGCATGGTCAGGACGATCACGATCTTGCACACCCCCGGCTGCCCGAACGTCGCTCTCCTCCGCCGGCGGCTCGCCGACGCCGTCGCGCGGTCGTCCACTGACGCTCCCCGGGTCGTGGTCGAAGAGATCGCCGGCCCCGAGGAGGCCAGCCGACGCGGTCTCCACGGCTCGCCGGCCCTGCTCGTCGACGGCGTCGACCCCTTCGCCGGGCCCGAGGCCCCTCCGGCGTTCGCCTGCCGTAGGTACCGCACCGAGTCCGGGGTTGAGGGCGCCCCCTCGGTCGAGCAGATCGTGGCCGCCCTCACGGCAGGGTAGGACCTGACGGCGGACGGCCGCCGGGCCTGCCGACCGAAGGGGCCAGGCGCGACACGACCACCGTGCGGGGCGGCGAGGGTCCGGGGGCCGGCGGCGCGCACGGCGCGGTAGCGATCAGTCCGGCGAGGACGGCTGCGGGCTCGACGGGGACAGCTCGGAGCCCCACCGGGCTTCGACGCCTCCCCATCGCCAGTAGGCGAGCGCGACAGCCCAGACGACGACGAACAGACCGGCGATGCAGAATCCCGCGACGTTGATGTTGAAGTCGGCCATCGTGTGCCAGAAGGCCCCGTGGAGGTGGACCTCGTTGGTGAGGACGCCGAGGATCTCGATGGTCCCGATGATGAACGCCGCCCCAACGGACAGACTGGTGATGACGAGGTTGTAGTACACCTTGCGCACCGGTTTGGCGAACGCCCACCCGTAGGCGAAGTTCATGAAGCAGCCGTCGAGCGTGTCGAAGAGCATCATGCCGCCCGAGAAGAGGAACGGCAGGGCCAGCACCGCGTAGTAGGGAAGGCCCTGGATGGCGGCGTAGGCGGTGGCTGCCAGCAACACGACTTCGGTGGCGGTGTCGAAGCCGATGCCGAAGACCATCCCCACGAAGTACAGCTGCCAGGTGTGGTCGATGGACTTCATGAACCTCCCGAAGAACCGGTACATGAGACCTCGGGACTGGAGCTGGGCCTCGAGCTCGGCCTCGTCGTAGGTGCCGCGGCGCATCTCGCGGAAGACCTTGACGATCCCCGACAGCACGACGAGGTTGAGCACGGCGATCAGGTAGAGGAACGAGGCCGACACCGCGGTGCCCGCCGCTCCTCCTGCCGTCTCGTAGGTGGACGCGGGGTTGACGACGGCACCGAACACGGCTCGCGCCGCGAACGTGAGGCCCACGCCCACGCCGACGACGACGGTCGAGTGCCCGAGCGAGAAGAAGTAACCCGTGGCCAGGGGCCGTTTGCCGTCGGCCATCAGCTTGCGGGTGGTGTTGTCGATGCACGAGATGTGGTCAGCGTCGAAGGCGTGCCGGAAGCCCAAGAACCACGCGGTGACGGCCACCCCGAGACCGATGCCGAGCCCCTTGGTGCCGCCATAGCCCCGGTAGTCGACGTGCTGCGGTATGACCACGGCGACGTAGATGAGCCAGCCGAGTGCGTTGACGACCAGGATGGACACGAACATCAGGGCCAGTCGGCCCCGCTCGGCGCTCGACAGTGCACCACGGAGCCGGTGCAAGGGCGCGTGTGGCCTCACGCCCCGGTCGACGGAGCCTGCTCGGTGGCTCATCCTCGCGGTGCCTCGGGTGCTCGGGGGGCGAGGGCGACGACCGGTCCGACCACGATGACGGCAGGAGGGCCGAGGTCCACGTCGGGGAGCCCGGTGAGCGTGGTGCGGACCATGCGCTGCGCCGGAGTCGTGCCGTGCTCGATGACGGCGACCGGGGTGTCGGCGTCGCGACCGGCGTCGACGAGGGCAGCGGCGATGGCCGCCCGCGACGCCATCCCCATGAGGATGACGAGGGTCCCTCCGGTCTTGGCCAGCGCCGCCCAGTTGGGCTCGTGCCCAGGCCCGGGGGTGCCACCCCGGTCGAGGGTGTGGCCGGTGACGATCGTGACGGACGAGGCGAGGCCCCGATGCGTCACCGGGATTCCGGCAGCGCCGGCCACGCCGAGCGCGGAGGTCACCCCTGGGACGATCTGCCACGGGATCCCGGCCGCCTCGAGGATCTCGACCTCCTCGCCGCCGCGCCCGAACACGAAGGGGTCCCCGCCCTTGAGCCGGACGACGACCGCGGACGTGCGGCCGTGCTCGACGAGCAGGCGGCCGATCTCGTGCTGGCGGCGGTCCGCGCCGGGGGTGTCGGTACCTGGCCGCTTGCCGACGTCGATGCACAGGGCATCGCTGCGAACCAGGGCCAGGACGTCGGACGTGACGAGACGGTCGTAGAGGACGACGTCGGCACTGCGCAGAAGCTCGGCTCCCCTGAGGGTGAGCAGGCCCGGGTCACCAGGTCCGGCGCCGACCAGGTACACGGTCACGAGCCGGCGCGCCTCGCGCCCGCGTCCGGCGTGGCTGGCCGCGGTTCGCTCTCGGTCCCGCAGTGGCGCCGCAGGGCGCGTTCGAGACGCCTGAGCTCATCCGGTCGGGGTACGGCGATGCGGACGGTACCGCCCATGCCGAAGCTGGCGCAGTCGCGCACGACGATCCCATCGGCCAACAAGTTCGCGCGCAGCGGTCCAGGCCCGTCGACGAGGACCCACGGCCCATGGCCAGCGCGCACGGAGAGGCCGTGGGAACCCAGGAGGTCGGCCAACTGGTCCCGCAAGGCGGCGGTCTGGCTCGACCACGCGGGAAGGTCGACTGGGCGCATCAGGTCCTCGAGGGCGTCCGCCGCCAGACCGTTGACGGACCATTCGGGCTGCCTCCGGCGGATCTGCCCCATCAGCGCGTCGTCGGCGCAGAGCACGTACCCGAGGCGTAGTCCCGGACAGGCGAGGAGCTTCGTCAGCGACCCCACCACGACGGACCCCTCCAGGTAGTCGCCTCGGGTCCACGTGCCGGCGGCGAGGGGCCAGAAGGCCTCGTCCCATACCCCGGCCTTCGCACCCGGTGGGGCGAACGTCCCCAAGGGGTTGTTGGGGTTGGACCTCCACAGTGGCCCGCCGGTGCGGGGGTACAGGGAGAAGTCGGGCTCTTCGACCGTCCCGCCGAGGACCGCTCCAGCCAACGCGATGGCCTCTGCCCCGCCGTTGGTGAGCAGGAGGTGCTGGGCCTGCACCCCCATGGCCTCGGCCAGGGCCGCGGTGGCCCGCTCCGGGTCCGGGTAGCGGCCGACGGCACCGAGGTGGCGCTGCAAGGTCGGTGCGGGGTCGGGCGCCACAGGGCAGAGGCTGGCCGACAGGTCGAGCACCGATGCCGGATCGATCCCCAGCTCGGCAGCGAGGCGCGCGCCGTTGCCGCCGTGCACTCGACGGTCGCCGGATGCGCTCGTCAACGGGCACCCCGGCACCACGGGCGCCTGCTCCTCGCGCCGCGCCACAGCTCCCACAGGAACGGGGAGACCAGGGCGGCAGCGGCGACGCCGGTGACCCGACGGGCCAACAGTCGGGCGCGGGCGATGTCGCCTGGCGTGGCGGCGCGCCCGTCGCCGAGCTCCACTCGGTGCTCGACCGCCTCTCCGTAGCGGTTGGTCCCGCCCAGACGAAGGCCGAGTGCGGCGGCGAAGGCCGCTTCCGCCACGCCGGCGTTGGGAGAGGGGTGGCCTGGGGCCTGTCGCCGCACCGCCCGCACGATCTCCCGGACGCGTCCCGGCGAGCACAGCGCGACGATCACCGCGGTGACCCGAGCCGGCACGAAGTTGGCCACGTCGTCGGCCCGTGCGGATGCCCAGCCGAAGCGGCGGTAGCGGTCGTTTCGGTAGCCGACCATGGCATCCAGCGTGTTCACAGCACGGTAGGCCGCGACAGCGACCGGTCCTCCCAATGCTGCCCAGAACAGCGGCGCCACGACGGCGTCCACCGTGTTCTCGGCTACCGACTCGACCACGGCTCGGGCGATCTCGGCCTCGTCGAGGCCTGCCGGGTCGCGTCCGACGAGGACGGGGAGCGTCCGCCGCGCCTCGTCGATCCGTCCCCAGGAGAGCGCGTCACCGACCTCGGCGGCGCGACGGTCGAGGCTGCGAGCACCGAGCGTCGCGGTCGCCACGGCGACGGAGACGGCGCCGCCGGCTGCTACGCCGCTCGTCCGTCGGGCCCCGGCGCACAGCAGCGCGACGGGGACGGTGGCAACGGTGATCCCCACTCCCAGGTGTCGGGCCCCGCTCAGCCGCTGGTCGCTCCACGCCCGTTGCTCGCGTCGGGTCATGGCCCGGCCGAACCATGCCACCGGGTGAAGCCGGTCCGGGGGATCTCCGACGAGGTGGTCGAGCACCACGGCCGCGGCGGCCGATGCCGCCCGCCGCCGCCAGCCGGTCACCAGCGGACCCCTGAGACGACGAGCGCTGCCGTCTCGGACACGACCACGGCCGCTCCCAAGACGTCACCGGTGAAACCCCCCAGACGTCGCCGCGCGACCCACAGCAGGGCCGCCACGGCCACCACCGCTGCACCGACGCCCGCGGCTGCAGGGGTCCCTCCGGCCCAGATGGCGAGCGACGCGCCCGCCGCCACCCCGACCGACGCGGCCAGCGCGGAGCCGGCGACCCTTCCTCCGAGGAACACCGTCGCCAGACCTCCCTCCGATCTGGCGTAGGGGAGCACGAGCATGGCGGCAACCATGAGCGAGCGCGACACGCACCAGATGCCGACCACCAACGCGATGTCGGGGCGCAGGGCGCCGAAGGCCGCGAAGCGCAGGACGAGCACGGCCACCGTCGTGGCCAAGCCGAACGCACCGATGTCGGGCTCCGACATGACCTGGAGCCTGCGTTCCCGGCTCAGGTGGGCCAGCAGGCCGTCGGCGCTGTCGGCGAGCCCGTCGACGTGCAGCATCCCGGTCAGGGCCAAGTCGGTGGCCACGGCCAGCGCGGCGGGCACCAGCGGCCCGTGCCACCCCTTGGACGCTGCCCACCAGACGAGGCCCACGATGGCGCCGGCTGCTGCCCCGACGAGAGGGAACCAGCGCAGGGCCGCCGAGTTGGGTGCTCGTGCGGGCCCGAAGGGAGTGAGGAACCCGAGGGCGGCGAGCACTACAGCTCCACCGTGCGGCCAGCCACGACCAGGAGCACGCGCCCCGCGACGGCTGCCACCGTCTGGTTGAGGTGCCCGACCGCGTCCACGAACGCTCTGCCGACGGCGGTGGCCGGGTGCACGGCCAGCCCGACCTCCTCGGACACGAGCACGGTGCTCCCCGAGCGCGCCTGGAGGGCGTGGACCAGCGCCCGTGCGTCGACGCCGAGATCCGGTGCCGACGCCACCCAGGTGCCGAGGCTGTCCACCAGGACACTGCCGTCGAGGTGCGTCAGGACAGCGGGCAGCTCGGTGCTCGATGCCAGCTCGACGGTGCTCCATGTCGTCGGCCGGCGAGCCCGGTGGGCAGCGACCCGGCGCGCCATCTCCTCGTCGGCAACCGACGCCGTCGCCACGTAGGTCACGGCCCCACCACGTTCCGAAGCGAGCTCCGCGGCGAGCCGCTCGGCGACCGCCGACTTGCCCGAGCGGGTGCCGCCGAGCACCAAGGTGACCCTTGCGTCGCGGTGGGGGCCCATCAGCTCTCCTCCGCCGGCGCCAGCACCCGTGCGCGGATGGTGTCGGCGAGCGCCGCTCCGCCCGCGGGCCGCTCGACGTCCTCGAGCAGCACGTAGTCGGCGGACAGGGTCGCCGCCAGCGACCGAGCCAGTCCGAGACGGGCCGGCCCCGTCTCGGCATCGACGACGAGGCACGCCACCCCGGTCGCTGCCAGCTCGGCCGCGGCCGCGCCAGCCGCGGCGAGCGGGTCCGCGCCGCCGGTGGTGGCTCGTCCGTCGGTGACCAGCACGACCGCAGGTCGGGGCCCGCCGGGTCGCCGTGCCGCCCGCACGAGCGACGTGACCTGCTTGAGGCCGGCGGCAAGCGGCGTCCTGCCGCCGGCCTGCAGCTCTGCCAGACGCACCCGCGCCACCTCGACCGACCCGGTCGGACGCAGGACGACCTCGGCCGACTCGCCCCTGAAGGCCACCATGGCCACACGGTCACGGCGGCGGTACGCGTCGCCGAGGAGCGACATGACAGCGGCGCGAGCGGCTTCGAGCCTCCTGCGCCCGGCGATCGAGCCCGAGGTGTCGACGGCGACGATGACCAGGGTCGCTTCGGGCTCGGCCGTCACCGTCGCCCGAAGGTCCTCTTTCGCCAGGTGCGGTCCCCCGGGTCCGCCGTCCTCGCCGACGGTCCTCGTGGCGTAGGACAGCGCCGTTGCCGTCCCATCGACGCGCTGGCGCGAGCCGCTGAGGGGCACGTGGCCGATGCGGCGGCCGCGAGCGCCCCCGGTGGTCGGCGCGCCGCGCCCGGCCTCCCCGCTGCCCCTCGTCGCGGCGCGGGGAGGGCGCGGGAGCGTCAGCTGTCCGGTGTCGACCCGGACGTCAGGTGGACCGGCTGAGTCGGGGGCCGGCGCGTGCTGGCCGTCCGGCGCGTGCTGGCCGTCCGGCGCGTGCTGGCCGTCCGAGCCGCTTGCGCTGTCGGGTCGTGGACCACCCGCAAGTCCGGGACCTCGCGGCGGAGCGACATCGGGCTCAGCGCCCGGCCCGGTCGGCGGAGCGACATCGGGCTCAGCGCCCGG
>JAJZJT010000322.1 GCA_021809995.1 Actinomycetes bacterium | reverse complement strand
AGCCGGCGACCGGGCCTTCTGGTTCCTCGGACCGGCCCGGTACCGTGGCCACACCGGCGAGCGCCCGATGGCGGTCACCTGGGAGCTCGACCACCCACTGCCGGGCGACCTGTACGCCGCCTTCGCCGCCGCGGTGGCGTAGCGGGCCCCAGCGCGGGCTCCGTGGGTCCCGCCAACGGGCCCGGCCGGCCACGATCCCCGCGCCGACGGTCCGCCGCCGGCGCCCGGTCCCGTCAGGGCCGACGTCGAGCGGACCGGGGACCAGTCCGAGACCTGACGAGCGAAAGGACAGCACATGGAGCAACCCGAGGAGCACACGGTCTGCGAGGTCGTGGTCACCGCCGACGACCCCGAGTGGCTGGCCTCCTTCACTCGCCGGCTCGTCGAGGACCGGCTCGTCGCCTGCGGTCAGGTCGTCACCGCCGTTCGCTCCACCTACCGCTGGAAGGGTGCCGTCGAGGAGGCGACCGAGGCGCGGGTCGCCCTCCACACCCGGGTCGAGCTGGTCGATGCCGTCGTCGAGCGGGCGGCACGAGAGCACCCCTACGACGTCCCCTGCGTGCTCGCCCTGCCCGTCCTCGGCGGCAACCCCGACTACCTGGCCTGGGTCGAGCGCGAGACGCGAGCGCCCGACCCCGACGCGTCCTGACCCCGGCGGCCCGCTGCCAGGCCGGGGGGCCTGGCATCCTCCCCGGCCGTCAGCCACCGGAGATCACGCCCTAGCCTCGGGGCATGACGCCCGCCGACCCCGCCGACCCCGCTCGCGACGGAGCCGACCCCGCTCGCGACGGCGCTGACCCCGCTCGCGACGGTGCTGCCTACCGGCTCAGCGTGCAGGAGCGCCTGTACCCGACCCTCACCTGCTTCGGCTGCGGCCACGCCAACGCGAAGGGCCTGAAGCTCCGCAGCTACGAGGCCGCCACCTTCGACACCGACCACGCGGTCACCGGGCAGTTCGTGCCGTGGCCCGAGCACGACAACGGGGTGGGGTTCTTGAACGGGGGGATCATTGCCACCCTCCTCGACTGCCACAGCGCGGCGTCCGTCGTCCTCGAGTCGAAGCGCCAGGGGTGGGAGGCGCTGGGCGGCGCGCTCCTCCCCTTCGTGACCGCCGACATCGAGGTCCGCTACCTCCGCCCCTCCCCTCTCCATGCGCCCGTCGAGCTCTGGGCCGCCGTGTCGCAGGCGTCCGAGGCCGAGATGACCGTCGACGTCGAGCTCCGCTACGAGGACAAGGTCCGTGCCGCGGCCACGGCGACCTGGCGGCGATGGCGGCCACGACCAGGGTCCGACCCGGTGAGCACCCCGCCGGGGGCCCACGGGTCCGCCTCGTAGGAGCGGCGGCGCGCTCAGGTCCGGCGCGCCCACACCAGGCAACCCCGCTTGGTGAGCGAGAGGGGCGGCTCCACGGCATCGGCCACCCTGGCGGGCAGCAGGTGGCTCCGGGCATAGGCGGCAACCTCGTCGCGGTCGGCAAGCCGAACGAGCGGCTCGTCCCACCGCACGACCTCGACAGCGTCCGGGCCGAAGACGTCGGCCACCGTCTCGGCCGCCTCCTCGGCGTCGAACGACGTGGGGGGGTAGCCGCCGGGGACGAGCTCGGGGTCGTTCGACCGGGCGCTCGCGCACACGGCGACCAGCCCACCCGGCCGCACCACGCGACGCGCCTCGGCGAGGGCGTGGCGTGGCTCGTCGAGGTGGTAGAGCATCCACAACGCCACGACCGCTCCAACGCAGGCATCCCCGAACGGCAGTTCCGTCGCGTCGGCGCGCAGCACCGGCCGGTGCAAGGCGTCGGCAAGCTGACGGGGCGAGCGGTCGACACCCACCCAGGGGACCCGACCGCCGAGCGCGTCGGCGAAGCGCCCGATGCCGCACCCCACGTCGACGACCACGTCTACCCGCTCGGCGACCACCCGCTCGGCGACCGGCCCGTGGACGTCCTCCTGCCACCCGAGCCGGAAGCTCCGCGACCGCCCGGGGTCGGCGTCGTAGTCAGGAGGGAGGGCGGTCACCGGTCGGGCTCACCGCCGACGGCCTCCCCGTCCCCGGCCTCGAGCGTCGGGAGCAGCACGCTGGCCACCAGCCGACGGCGGCGTCCCGGCCGAGGTCGGTTGCCCTGCCGAGGCGCCACCACGGCGGCGACGTCGCGCACGAGCTCGCCGAGCTCGTCGTCGGTCAGCCACAGCCCGGCCATGCGGTAGCCGACGCCGTCACGAGCGAGGTCGGGATCCGGCGTGCCCTCGAGGTACCGGTCGAAGGCGGCAAGGAGCGAAGCGGTGAAGGCGAGGAACGCCCGGGCGTGCTCCTCGGGCCCGAGGGCGGCCGCCTCGGCTGGACCGACCTGGGCCGCTGACGTGCACAGCGCGTAGGTGCGCTCGAAGGCGCCCCGGACCCGTCGCTCGGCCACCACCTCGAGCACGCCGGCACGGGCCAGGCGAGCGACGTGCCGGTAGAGGCTGCCCGCCGGTACGTCGGCGAGCTCGGTGGCGAGCTCGCCCGTGGTGAGCCGCCGGTCACCGAGGAAGGCCTGCACGACGCGCAGCCGGACCGGGTGAAGGAGCAGGTCGGCGCTGGCCACCGGTCGAGCCTAGCAACTGTTCTCACTTTTGATAACGTTCTCGGTGCGCCAGCACGGCGCCCGGGCGACGAAGCCGTCTGCCCGAGTGGCGAGACGAGGAGGACGTGATGGCTGAGCTCGACCTCGAGGGCGACGACGTCGTGCTGCACCTCAACCGGCTCGAGAAGGTCGAGGGCCTCCACGGCGACCTGCGCGTGCCCTGCTCGGCGGTGACCGGGGTCGAGGTGCTCGACGACGCCCACCGGGCCGCCGACTTCGCGAGCGTCAAGGTGGGCACCCGGCTTTTCGGCGTGGTCGAGGTCGGCACCATGCACGGTGCCAAGCGGACCGTCTTCGCCGCCGTCCACCGCGACACGCCCCGCGGGGTACGCCTCACCCTCGCCGGCGCCGCCCAGGACGAGTGGGTGGTCGGCTGCGCAGACCCCGAGGCGGTCGCTGCGTCCCTGGCCGCCGGCGGCCTGCCAGCCGCCCG
>JAJZJT010000321.1 GCA_021809995.1 Actinomycetes bacterium | reverse complement strand
GAAGGAGACGACCACCGGCGAGGTCGGCGTGCCCTTCGGGAGGCTCCACAGCCACGCCCGGAGCGGGTTGGCCACGTCCACCGAGCAGTCCGCGGCGATCGACGGCGGCGGGGTGAAGACCCGGGGGATCGTCGGCACTGCCGGCGTCGTGGGTGGCGTGATCCCGCGGGGCTCCGACGTCGCCGCTCGGCGCGTCACCGACCGGGCCCCGCTCGGCCCCGACGCGCTCGTTGCAGCGACGGCGACCACGACCATGACGCCGACGACGCCCACCACCCACCACCACCGCGGGCCGTGCAGACGACGGGCCGCTGCCGGGCCCGGGACGCCCAACAGGTGGTCAGCCGGTCCGAGACGAGAGGCCCGGCGATCGCGTGGGCCTCCGACGAGAGCCCTGGCCCCCTTCAGGCGCCCCACGATGGCGCTCCCCCCGGGCTGATCGCGGCGGCCTCAGCCGCCGCGAGGCGCGCCCGCTGCGTGGCGCCGGCCCGCTTCGGCGAGCGCTGGTGCGAGCGCACGCCACTGCTGCCGGGGGACGCCGCGCCGCTCGGCCACGATCGGCTGCACACAGACGTGGTCGGCCCCGGCGTCGAGGTGCGCCTCGACGCGGGCCACGACGTCCTCGACCGTCCCCCAGGCCACCAGGGCGTCAACCACGGCGTCGGTCCCCCCGTCGGCGAGGTCCGCCTCGTCGAAGCCGAGGCGGACCAGGTTGCGGACGTAGTTGGGCTGCGACAGGTACACGGACGTGTACGTCCGACCGACGTCACGCGCTCGAGAGGGGTCCGTCTCGAGCACAGCTGCCTGCTCCGGGCAGAGGACCGGGTCCGCGCCGAGGGCCGTACGGGCCCCGGCGGTGTGCTCGGGCGTCACGAAGTAGGGGTGCGCGCCGTCAGCGAGCTCCGCGGCGAGCCCCAGCATCTTGGGGCCGAGGGCGGCAAGCACGCGTCGCACCGGGGCCGTCGGGCGCTCGGCCGTGTACGGCGCGGCGTCGATCTCCTCGAGGTAGCGCCGCATGGCCGCGAGCGGGTGCTCGTAGCGGTGCCCGCGCAAGTCCTCGACCAGGTTCCGGTGGCTCACGCCGAGGCCGAAGACCACCCGGTCGGGGAAGGCCTCGGTCAGCCCGCGCATCGCCCCCGCCATGGTCACCGCGTCGCGCGCCCAGATGTTGGCGATCCCGGTTGCTCCGACCAGCCGCTCGGTCGACGACAGAAGGAGCGCCAAGTGCACGAAGACGTCCCGTCCGGCCACCTCGGGCATCCAGAGCGCCCCGTACCCGAGCTCCTCGAGCTCCGCGGCCAGCTCGCAGGCCTCGCTCGCCGGCACGAGGTCGAGTGTGCCCGTCCAGATGCCAATGGGACCGAGGACCTGTCTCGTTCCGTCGCTCATGGTCGAACGCTACCGCGAGCCGTTCTCCGAAGCGCCGCGCAAGCGGGCCGACGGCGCCTGCCCGGTTCCGGCGCGGCGGCTCGCCGACGGCCGCCGGACGCCTGTCACGCATGCGGTGACCTGGGACCCGAGGGCCCAGGAGCTCGGCGAGGTTCTCGGCGCAGAAGCGATCCCGGACCGTCTCGTCAACAGCACCGAGCGCCTCCTCGAACGCACCGAGAGGATCGCGGCCGCCCTCGGGGTGGGGAACGTCGCTCGAGAAGGGGGGAAGGTCCGCTCCGGCCTGCTCGATCATCCAGCCGACGGGCTCTCCGGGGAACGGCGTCAACTTGCGGTGCCGCCGCACGGAGTCGGACAGCCGGACCTGTAACCGCCGAAGCGGCTCTCGGTTCACTGGAACGCCCGCTGGGCGTGGTCGAGCTGGTGGAGCCACGAGACCACCCAGCCCGCCTCCTGCTCCATGCACTCGCCGCGGAGTCCCGGGTGGCGGTCGAAGAGGCCGACGAGGACCAGCACGCCGAGGAAGGTGGCGGGCGAATGGCTGATCGCCAGGAAGGCCTTGGACCGGACGTTCTCGCCGCCTCCCAGGTGGCCGCTGACCGGCATGCCGTTGACGTGGAAGGCGTGATCGAGCAGGCGCCCTCCGCCCCCGACGTGGAGGACGAAGGGGGCGTCGGATTCTTCAAGCAGGGACCAGAAGCCGTCGAGCGCCGTATGGGTCGGCGACCGCTCGCCGCCTGCTGTCGACGGGACCATGATCACCGCGCAGCCAGCGGCGATCGCCTCCTCGGCGCACGTGCAGGCCCGCACCGGGTCGACGAGCGGCACGTACCCGACAGCGAGGAGTCGCCGGTCGGCCCCGCGGCAGGGCGAACAAGCTCGGTGCGAACCTGGCGAAGACGGGCTGGGCGTCGAAGCCGAGGAGGTCGAGGGCACGACTGCGCTCCGGCCCGTCGAAACCACCGATGGAGGCCCACCCCTTGTCGACGAGGAGCCGCTCCTCGGCGCGGCCGGCCACTTCCCGGTCGGCCACCCGCTCCCGGGCCTTCGAGACGCCATCGTCGATCACCGGAGCGAGCCCGTCCAGGACCTGACAACGGAGCCTGACCGCGTCCGCGGGGCCGAGGCAGACGTCGAGGAAGTCCGCCAGCTCCATCACATGGTTGTCGGCGTCGAGGATCGTCCGGCCCCCCGCATAGGCCATGCCCCGCTGCCTCCCTCAGCGGCGGCCCCGTCGGAGGACCGGGTGCGATCCGGTGGTGGCATTCAGTCACCGTTGCGGTGCCATGCCGCACCCGTGGAGCCATCAAGTGCAATCCACCAAACCTGGTCTTGCGCGCCGCCGGAACGCGTCCCCTGATGCTCGACCAGTCACGCCGCCAACACTTCGCCAATCGCCGCGAACTGCTCGGAGCGCTCGACGAACGGGACGCGGCGCGGCTGCACGCCGAGCTCGCCGCGGCCGTGGAGGCCGCCGACGGCTTCGAGGCGAAGGCCCGGGCCCTCGTGCACGGTGCCATCGATGCCCAGGCCACCCGCGCGACCTTCGCAGCGCTCGACCAGGCCGGCGCCCGCCAGGGGCACACCGTCCCCGCCATGAGCGAACACGACCTTCTTCGGTGGACCGGGCACCGTCGCGGCGCGGCCGCCACGTTGCCGCGGCACGCTGGTG
>JAJZJT010000018.1 GCA_021809995.1 Actinomycetes bacterium | reverse complement strand
ACGAGCCCCCGTGCCCCCGGCCCGGTCACCTCGACCCCACCCAGGCGGAGCGGGCGCCCGGGGTCGTCGGAGAACGGGTGGACATCGAAGCCTTGGCCCACGCGGAGCGCCGGCACGGCCGGGCTCCCGCCCGCGCCGGGGGCGCTCACCGGCTCTCCCGCCGACGGCCCGGGTGCTCGGCCCTCACCGGGCCGCCGCCAGCAGGGCCGCCGCCACGACGAGGTCGTCCGGGCCGGTCACCTTCAGGTTGGTCGCCTCGCCGGGCACGGTCACCACCGAGCCACCGGACCGCTCGACGAGCGCGGCGTCGTCGGTCGCCTCCGGCGCTCCGGCGTGAGCGCGCCGGAGGGCGGCGGCACGGAACCCCTGTGGAGTCTGCACAGCGACCAGGCCGGTGCGGTCGACGGTGTCCGCCAGGACCGCGCCGTGCTGCCGCCGCAGCGTGTCGGCGACCGGCACCACCGGCACGGCGCCGTCGGCGCCCTCGAGGGCGACCAGCACGGCCCGGAAGAGGTCGGGGGTGGCGAGCGGTCGGGCTCCGTCGTGCACCAGCACCACCTCGGCCTCTCCGGGCACGGCGGCGAGCCCGGCACGCACCGAGCCGGCGCGTGTCGCACCCCCGGGCACCACGGCGTCCGCGCCGGCGGCGCCGACCGACTCACGAGCTCCGCCGGGGACATCGGCGGGGACGACGAGCACCACGCCGTCCGAGACCGAGCGGGCGGCAGCGATCGACCAGGCCACGAGCGGCCGGTCCCCCACGGTGGCGAACTGCTTGAGGCCGCCGAAGCGACGTCCGGACCCGCCGGCGACCACGACCGTCCAGACCGGACCGGGAGCGGTCAGGGCAGGGCCTCGTCGAGCCGGTGCTCGGCCGCCTCCTCGTCCACCCCGAGCGCGAAGGTGAGCTCCGACACCAGGATCTGCCGCGCCCGGCTGAGCATGCGCTTCTCGCCGGCCGAGAGCCCCTTGTCCTTGTCGCGGATCGACAGGTTCCGCACCACCTCGGCGACCTGGTAGATGTCGCCCGACCGGAGCTTCTCCGAGTGGTTCTTGTACCGGCGGGACCAGTTGGTCGGCATCCGCGCCTCCTTCTTGCGGAGGACGGCGAACACCTCCTCGACCTCCTCGTCGTTGATGACCTCGCGGAGGCCGACGCCCTCGGTGTTGTCGGCCGGCACCATCAGCGTGAGATCGCCGTAGGCGAGCCGGAGCACCAGGTACTCCTGCTTCTTGCCGAATGCTTCCTTGGTCTCGCGGCGCTCGACCACGGCCGCGCCGTGGTGCGGATAGACGACCTTGTCACCGATGTCGAACACCGAGCCTCCTGGCGGTGGGCCCCGGTCGTGGGCGGACGGGCTCGCCGAGACCGGCGGACGGGACCTCCTAGGGTACACCCTGGCTGCCGGCACCGGGTCCCGGCCAACGGCCCATCCGGGGCCGGAACCTCCCCGCTACCGACCGCGCTGCTACTGGTAGCGCTCGAGGATGCTGGCCTCGGCCAGGCGGGCGAGGCCGTCTTTGACCGAGCGGGCCTTCGCCTCGCCCACGCCCTCGACCTCCTCGAGGTCGTCGAGCGACGCCCGCATGATCTGGGGCAGGCTGGTGAAGCGATCGACGATGCGGTCGATGAGCGCCTCCGAGAAGCGGGGCAGGCGGTGGAGCAAGCGGTACCCGCGGGGCTCCACCCCCACCTGCGCCTCGGCCAGCCCCGGTGGGTAGGCCAGGACCTCGGAGACCCTGCGCACGTCGAGCAGCTCCTCCGAGGACAGCTCGGAGAGCAGCGACACGGCCTGGTCGACCGCCTTGGCCCGCTGGGCCGGATCGGCCGGCGCGTCGTGGAGGTAGTCCTCGACGACGAGCCGCAGGGCCGGGGCCACGCCGTCCATCAGCTCGGCGAGCTGGAGACGGACGAGCCGTCCGTCGTCGCCGAGCTCCACGACGTAGCCGGCCACCTCGCGGGCGATGCGGACGACCATCTCGGCCGCCTGCAGCACCCCGACCACGTCGCCGACGGCGACGGTGTCCTCGACCTCGAGGGTCGAGAGGGCGCTCAAGGCCTGGTCGAACCGACTGCGGAACCGCTGCAGGGTGGCAAGCGCCTGGTCCGCCCGGTCGCGGAGCCAACCGATGGGCTGCAGCCGGTACTTCTGGTCGTTCCGGTAGACGGTGATCACCGACATGGCGGCCGACACCGAGATCACCGGCACGTCGATCGAGCGGGCCACCCGCTCGGCGGTCCGGTGCCGGGTGCCGGTCTCGGTGGTCGGGATGGTCGCCTTGGGCATGAGGTGGACGTTGGCCCGGGCGATCCTCGACGCGTCGGGCGACAGCACGATCGCCCCGTCCATCTTGGCCAGCTCGGAGAGCCGCTGAGGACTGAACTCGGCGTCCAGCAGGAAGCCGCCGGAGCAGATACCGAGCACGGCGGGGTCGTCGCCGACCACGACGAGAGCCCCACGCTTCGCCTGGAGGACACGGTCGAGCCCCTCCCGCAAGGGTTGGCCGGGGGCTGCGAGGACCAGGGCGTCGCTCAGCGCGGAGCTCTGGGCCGTGCTCACGGGGCGATCGTACCTGGCCTCGACCCCGCGCCGGGGCACGGCCCGGGTCCATCGGGTTCCCCGTGACCCGTCCCACTGAGCCCGAAGGCAGTCAGGGCGTCGCCGACCGTGTCGACCCGGACCAGCTCGACGCCCTCCGGCCCCGCCGGGGCCGACCTCGGGACGACGATGCGGCGGAAGCCCAGGCGGGCGCACTCCTCGAGCCGGCGGACCAGGGCCGTGACCTGGCGGACCTCGCCGGCCAGGCCGACCTCGCCCACCGCGGCGGCGTCCGCAGGAAGGGGGACGCCGGCGACGGCAGAGGCCACGGCGAGGGCGAGGGCGAGATCGGCCGCCGGCTCGAGGACCCGGACACCGCCGGCAACCGAGGCGAAGACGTCGACGGCGACCGTCGGGAGGCCCGAGTGGCGGGCCAGGACGGCGAGCACCATGGCAAGCCGGCCACCGTCGAGCCCCACCACCGACCGCTTGGGCTGGGCCTGGGCCATGGGGGTCACCAGCGCCTGGAGCTCGACGACGAGCGTGCGACGGCCCTCGACGGCGGGGAGGACGATCCCCCCGGGCACTCCGGTCAGGCGATCACCGAGCAGAAGCCGGCCCGGGTTGGCGACGGCGGCGAGCCCCTGGTCTCCCATCTCGAAGAGGCCGAGCTCGCCAGTGGGACCGAAGCGGTGCTTGACGGCGCGCAGCAGGCGCAGGGAGTGGTGGCGGTCGCCCTCGAAGGCGAGGACGGTGTCGACCAGGTGCTCGAGCGTCCTCGGACCGGCGAGGCCGCCGTCCTTCGTGACGTGGCCGACGAGGACCACCGAGACACCCTGCCGCTTGGCCAGCGACACGAGCCGGTCGGCTACGGCCCGGACCTGCCCGACCGTGCCGGGCGGCCCGCCGGGGGCACCGGCCTCGGCGGCGGAGCCGGCCGAGACGGCCTGCACCGAGTCGACGACGACGAGGACGGGCTCGGCGGTGGCGAGGGCGGCGGCGACCGCCTCGAGCTCGGTGGCCGCCAGCACGAGCAGCGACGGCGGGACGGGGCCGAGCCGCTCGGCCCGGAGGCGCACCTGGTGGGCCGACTCCTCGGCAGAGACCAAGAGGACACGCCCGCCGCCCGCCGCGCGCGAGCGGAGCACCTGGAGCAGCAGCGTCGACTTGCCGATGCCCGGCTCGCCTCCGAGCAGGGTCACCGACCCCGGGACGAGCCCCCCCGACAGCACCCGGTCGAACTCGGCGACCCCGGTGGGGACGGCTGCGGCGGCGAGCGGGTCGACAGAGGCGAGGGGGACCGGAGAGGCAAGGTCGAGCGCGTCGACGGCCTGGACCAGCGGGTCGAGGGCCGACTCGGCGACGAGCGAGTTCCACTCGCCGCACGAGGGGCAACGCCCCACCCACCGGACTGTCGTCGCTCCGCAGTCGAGACAGCGGTGCCGGGTCGTCGCCTTGGCCACGCCCCCCATGGTAGGGACAGGCTGTGCCGCGACCGGACGACCCTGCGTGGACGACGAGGACCGATCGCCCCCGGGGAGCGGGGCCCGGACGCGCCGATCGCCCCCTCCCGGGCCCGGACGCGCCGATCGCCCCCGGGGAGCGGGGCCCGGACGCGCCGATCGCCCCCGGGAGGGGGCGATCGGCGTTCGTCACAGGTCGTGGGCCTGCGGGCCGGGGCCTGCGGGCCGGGGCCTGCGGGCCGGGACGAGCCCGGCCAGCCCAGTCAGTCCGTGCCGGCGCCGCTCCCGGCCAGGGCCACGGGCGGGGGCTCGAAGCCCTCGATGGCCCGGAAGGACAGGCGCCGCTCACCGGCCGCGAGCGCCGTGTCGCCGTGCCCGGGTGCCCCGGCGGCGACCTCCTCGGTCACCGTCTCGACGTCGACGACGATCGTCTCGCCCACCCGGAACTCCTTCCACAGGATGCGCTCCGACAGCGGGTCCTCGATGAGCTGCTGGATGGCCCGCCGCAGCGGCCGCGCTCCGAGCTGGGGGTCGTAGCCCCTCTCGGCGAGGAACAGCTTCGCCTCGGGGGTGAGCTCGAGGCCCAGCCCCTGTAGCTCGAGCTGCGTAGCCACCCGCTGGATCATCAGGTCCACGATCTGGACGACCTCGTCCTTCGAGAGCTCGTGGAACACCACGACCTCGTCGATGCGGTTGAGGAACTCGGGCCGGAAGTGGGCCTTGAGGGCCTCGTTGACCTTCGTCTTCATCCGCTCGTAGGTGACGGCTTCCGACGACTTGGCGAACCCGACCGACGACTTGCGCAGGTCGGCGGTCCCCAGGTTGGACGTCATGATCAGCACCGTGTTCTTGAAGTCCACCGACCGACCCTGGGCGTCCGTCAGCCGGCCGTCCTCGAGGATCTGCAGCAGCGCGTTGAACACGTCGGCGTGGGCCTTCTCGACCTCGTCGAAGAGGACGACCGAGAACGGCTTGCGCCGCACGGCCTCGGTGAGCTGGCCGCCCTCTTCGTAGCCGACGTAGCCCGGCGGCGAGCCGACCAGACGGCTCACGGTGTGCTTCTCCATGTACTCGGACATGTCGAGCTGGATGAGGGCGTCCTCGTCGTCGAAGAGGAACTCGGCGAGCGTCTTGGCCAGCTCCGTCTTCCCCACCCCCGTGGGGCCGAGGAAGATGAACGAGCCGCTGGGCCGCTTGGGGTCCTTCAGGCCGGCACGGGTCCGGCGGATCGAGCGCGCCAGGGCGGCGATCGCCGGCTCCTGCCCGATGACCCGCTTGTGGAGCTCCTCCTCCATCCGGAGCAGCTTCGCCGTCTCCTCCTCGGTGAGGCGGTAGACGGGGATGCCCGTCCAGTTGGCCAGCACCTCGGCGATGACCTCCTCGTCGACGACGTCGAAGAGCTCGACGCCCTCGGCGCGCCACTCGGCCTCCATGGACTCCTTGCGCTCGAGCCGCTCCTTTTCCTGCTCGGCGAGCTTCTTCGCCTGGTCGAAGGCCTGCTTCCCGAGAGCGGCCTCCTTGTCGGCGCGCAGCCGGGTGATCTCCTCCTCGAGCTTCTTGTAGGCGGGCGGCGTGGCCATGCGCCGGATACGCAGGCGGCTGCCGGCCTCGTCGATCAGGTCGATGGCCTTGTCGGGAAGGTAGCGGTCGGCGAGGTAACGGTCGGCGAGGTTCGCCGCAGCGACGAGCGCCTGGTCGGTGATCGTCACCGCGTGGTGCGACTCGTAGCGGTCGCGCAGGCCCTTCAGGATCTCGATGGTGAGCGCCACGTTGGGCTGCTCGACCTTGATGGGCTGGAACCGCCGCTCGAGGGCGGCGTCCTTCTCGAGGTGCTTGCGGTACTCGTCGAGCGTCGTCGCCCCGATCGTCTGGAGCTCGCCCCGGGCCAGCATGGGCTTGAGGATCGAGGCGGCGTCGATGGCCCCCTCGGCCGCTCCCGCGCCGACCAAGGTGTGCAGCTCGTCGATGAACAGGACGATGTCACCGCGGGTGCGGATCTCCTTCAGCACCTTCTTCAGGCGCTCTTCGAAGTCGCCCCGGTAGCGGCTGCCCGCCACGAGCGCCCCGAGGTCGAGCGTGTAGAGCTGCTTGCCCGTGAGCGTCTCGGGGACGTCGTTCGCCACGATGCGCTGGGCAAGGCCCTCGACGATGGCCGTCTTGCCGACGCCGGGCTCACCGATGAGCACCGGGTTGTTCTTCGTGCGGCGGGACAGCACCTGCATGACCCGCTCGATCTCCTTCTCGCGCCCGATGACGGGGTCGAGCTTGTGGTCGTGGGCCAGCGCGGTGAGGTTGCGGCCGAACTGGTCGAGGACCGGCGAGCCGGCGGGCGTGTCGGCGGTCTGCGAGCCCGGCGCGCCGGCCCCGACCGACTCCTTGCCCTGGTAGCCCGACAGGAGCTGGATGACCTGCTGCCGGACGCGCGGCAGGTCGGCACCCAGGCTCTGGAGGACCTGGGCGGCAACGCCCTCTCCCTCGCGCACGAGGCCGAGGAGCATGTGCTCGGTGCCGATGTAGCTGTGGCCCAGCTGCAACGCCTCGCGCAGGGACAGCTCGAGCACCTTCTTCGCCCGCGGCGTGAACGGCGGGGACCCGGTCGGCGCCGACCCGGCGAGGCCGATCGTCTCCTCGACCTTCTCGCGGACGGCCTCGAGCGTGATCCCGAGGGACTCGAGCGCCTTGGCGGCGACCCCCTCACCTTCGTGGATCAGGCCCAGCAGGATGTGCTCCGTGCCGATGAAACTATGGTTGAGCAGGCGCGCCTCTTCTTGTGCCAGCACAAGCACTCTGCGTGCCCGGTCCGTGAATCGCTCGAACACTCGACCGCCTCCATCCGCGGCTCGGTTACCCTTCGAAGTCTACAGGCGTCTCTGGCCGTCGCACTCGCGTCAGCTCGCTTGCTCGACCATCGGCATCCTCGCCTATCGTCTGTAGGAAGTGAACGTCGTAGAGCTTCTGGGTCTTCCCGCGATCGAAGCGAGCCTCGTACGGCTCGAGCCCCTCCTCCGCGAGTCCGTCGTGACCGGGGACGAGTTCCTCGATGGGGTCACCACCCACCTCATCGCCGCGGGAGGTAAGCGCCTGCGGCCGGCGCTGGCCCTGGCGGCGGCCACCGCCGGGGTACGCGACGCCTCGCGCGAGGACCTCCTCGGCGGGGTCTCCGTGGAGCTCGTCCACCTGGCCTCTCTCTACCACGACGACGTGATGGACGAGGCGACCATGCGCCGCAACGTCTCCAGCGTGAACGCCCGGTTCGGCAACCTGGTGGCCATCGTGGCCGGGGACTTCCTCCTTGCCCGCTCGGCCGAGATCGCCGCCGGCCTCGGCACCGAGATCGCCGCCCTCCTCGCCGCCACCCTCGGCCAGCTGTGCCAGGGCCAGGTGGCCGAGGTGCGGGCCGCCTTCCAGGTGAACCGGACGCCCGAGGAGTACACGGCCGCCATCTCCGGCAAGACGGCCTCGCTGATGGCCACTTCGTGCCGCATCGGCGCCCTGACGGGCGGGCTGCCACGCACCGAGGTCGAGGCGCTCACCGCCTACGGGCGCAGCTTCGGGATGATCTTCCAGGTCCGCGACGACATCCTCGACGTCATCGGCACCGAGGACGATCTCGGCAAGCCGGCCGGTCAGGACCTCGCCGAGGGCATCTACACCCTCCCGGTCCTCCTTGCCCTCGCCGACGCCGAGGCCGGGCGCGAGCTGCGGGTGCTGCTCGGTCGCCCGCTCGAGCAGCCCGAGCGGGACAAGGCCCGGAGCATCGTGGCCGCCTCTCCGGCGATCGCCAACGCCGTCGGGGTGGCCCGTCGCTACGTCGCCGACGCCGAGCAGGCAGCCGCTGGCAGTGCCTCCCCCACCCTGGCGCGCGGCCTCGCCGAGCTGGCCCGTTCACTGCTCGACGGACTTCCCGGCACCTGAGCCGAGCACGCTGCCGCCCACCCGGGGACCCGCCCACCCGGCACGAGCAGTCGCCGGCGCCCGGCGGGCGGTGCCCCGCTCGCGCTGTCAGGTGGCGGGCGGTGCCCCGCTCGCGCTGTCAGGAGTTGCGGTCGAAGATGAGCCGGAGACCGTGGAGGGTCAGCCACGGCTCGACGTACTCGATCTCCTCGGCGTAGGGGGCGATGAGCTCGGCCAGTCCGCCCGTCGCCACGACCGTGGACTCCCCGAGCACCGCAGCGAAGCGGCGGCAGAGCCCGTCGACCTGACCGGCGAAGCCGTAGAGGGCGCCCGACTGGATCGACTCGACGGTGGACTTGCCCACGACGCTCTTCGGCTCGACGAGCTCGACGCGGCGCAGGGCGGCTGCGTGAGCGAAGAGGGCGTCGAGGCTGATGGCCACACCCGGAGTGATGGCGCCGCCCAGGTACTCGCCGGCAGCCGAGATGGCGTCGAACGTCGTGGCGGTCCCGAGGTCGACCACGATGCACGGCCCCCCGAAGAGGTCGTAGGCGCCAACCGCGTTGGCGATGCGGTCCGCCCCCACCTCCTTCGGGTTGTCGTAGAGGATGGGCATCCCGGTCTTCACCCCGGGTTCGAGGACGACCGTGGGCACGTCGAACCACCGTGACGCCATCTGGCGGAGGTTCGCCGTGACCGCCGGCACCGACGAGGTCACGGCGATCCCCGTGACGGTGTCCTCGATCTCGAGACCGTCGAGGTCGAGGAGCTGGGTGAGGAGCAAGGCGTGCTCGTCGGCCGTCCGCTCGGCCACCGTCGAGAGGCGCCAGTGGTGGGCGAGGCCGGTGGGCTCGCCGGCGCTCGCCGACACCGGCGGCACCGCCGGGTCGTCCGTGAACAGGCCCACGACAGTCTCGGTGTTCCCGACGTCGATGGCGAGGAGCATGCTCAGGCCGGTCCCGAAGCGGCTGGCACGGCGTCGGCGCCCTCGGGCGCGGCCAGGTCGAGACCGAGGTCGAGCACGGGCGCCGAGTGGGTCAGCCGGCCGACCGAGATGAGGTCCGCGCCGGCCGCAGCGAGCAAGGGCGCGGCGTCGAGGTCGACCCCTCCCGAGACCTCCACCAGCGTGGCCCGGCCGGCAGCCCGCACCAGGCGGACGCTCTGGGCAATGACGTCGAGGGGCATGTTGTCGAGCATCACCACGGTGGCACCGGCGGCCACGGCCTCCTCGACCTGGTCGAGCCGGTCGCACTCGACCTCGACCATGCGCCCCGGCCAGAGGGCCCGAGCCCGGGCTACCGCGTCGGTGATCGTGACGCCGCCCAGGTGGTTGTCCTTCACGAGCACCGCGTCCGACAGGCTCCCACGGTGGTTCGTCCCTCCCCCGGCGCGCACGGCCGCCTTCTGGAGGGCCCGTAGGCCCGGCATGGTCTTGCGGGTGTCGAGCACCCGGGTGGCCGGGTTGGCCTCCGTCACGGCGTCGACGTAGCGGTGGGTCAGGGTGGCCACCCCCGACAGGTGGCACAGGAAGTTGAGGGCCGTCCGCTCGGCAGACAGGATGCTCCTAAGCGGCCCCTCGACCGAGGCCACGACCGTGCCGGGCGCCACGGGGGACCCGTCCTCGGCGTGCCAGACGACCTCGAGCGCCGGGTCGACCTGGCGGAACGTCTCTGCGGCACACGCCCGACCGGCGAGCACGCCGTGGGCCCGACTCACGATCTGCACCGCCCTCCGGGTCCCGGCCGGGACGAGGGACGCCGTCAGGTCACCCAGCGGCAGCAGGTCCTCGGCCAGGGCGCGCGCGACCGCCTCGGTCACGGCGGCGGGTGGCGGGTCGACGGACGCGACGGGCCTGTCCGGCACGGGCCCGCTTCCCCCCGAGACCGGTTCGGCACCCCCCAGTACCGGTTCGGCGGCAGTGATCATGTCGGGTCCTCCGGTGCGTGCCGGGGGTCGGCGGCCGCGGCGCTCGCCGTGCCCGGTCCCACCAGCGGGTCGAGGACCACGAGCTTCCCACGGAGCTGGGCGATCCGTCGATGCCACCGCTCGTCCGTGCTGGGGAAGTCGCTGCGGGCGTGTGCCCCGCGAGTCTCGGTCCGCGTGGCCGCGGCGCGCAGGAGGGCGGCAGCCACCGTGACGAGATTGGCCAGCTCGCCGGCGGTGGCGGTCGGGCGGGGCGACACGGCCAGACCACCTGCCAGCTCACCGGCGAGCTCCTCGGCGAGCTCGCCCACGGCGGCGGCGGCCGCGGTCAGCGACTCGACCGACCGTACGACGCCGGCACCGTCGAACATCGCCCGCTGCAGGCGCTCGCGCGCCTTGACGACGTCGCCCGTCCACCCGCCGGTGACGGTCGGGCCTCCCGCGTCGCCCCGGGCCGGCCCGAGGCGAGCCAGTGCGTCGGGAAGCGGACCCAGAGCGGGAGCGTCGGCAACCTCGGGGGAGCGCTCGGCACCGGCCGGCACCCCGGAGGCCGGCACCCCGGAGGCCGGCACCCCGGAGGCCGGCAGCAGCGAGGCCAGCACACCGGTTGCCGACGGGCCGTCGGCGCCCGCCTGCAGGGCCTCGGCCAGCCGGGCACCGAAGACCATTCCCTCGAGCAGCGAGTTGGACGCCAGACGGTTGGCGCCGTGGACGCCCGTGCAGGCGACCTCGCCGGCCGCCCACAGGCCCGGGAGCTCGGTGGCCCCGACGAGGTCGGTGACCACGCCGCCGGCCAGGTGGTGGGCGGCCGGGGCGATCGGCAGCCAGTCGGTCCCGGGGTCGAGGCCGATCTCCTCGAGCGAGGCAGCGATGGTCGGGAACCTCGCTCCAAAGGAGTCGAGCCCGGTGGCGTCCAGCCACAGGTGGTCGACCCCTTGCTCCCGCATCCGGTTCGCCATGGCCCGGCTGACCACGTCACGGGGGGCGAGCTCGTCGACGAACCGTTCGCCCTCGGCGTCCCGGAGCAGGGCCCCGTGCCCGCGGAGCGCTTCCGACAGGAGAGGGCGGGGCATCGCCGGGTGGTGGAGCGCGGTGGGGTGGAACTGCATGAACTCGACGTCGGCGACGGCCACGCCGGCGCGCAGCGCCATCGCCAGCCCGTCACCGGTCGCCTCGGCGGGGTTGGTCGTGACCGCGAAGAGCTGCCCGGTGCCACCGGTGGCGAGCACCGTGTGGCGGGCGCGGACCTCGCGCACACGTCCCGACGGGTCGAGGGCGACGACGCCAGCGCACCGACCGCCGTCGACGAGGAGGTCGAGCGCGAACCACGACTCGAGGACGGCTGCCGCGGTGTGGCGTGTCGCCTCCACGAGCGCCCGCTCGACCTCCATCCCGGTGGCGGCGCCGCCGGCGTGGAGGATGCGGGCCATCGAGTGCCCCCCCTCGCGGGCGAGCGCCAGGTCACCGCTCGGCTGGCGGTCGAAGACGGCGCCCAGGGCGATGAGCTCGTGGACGCGGACCGGGCCCTCGTCCACCAGCACCCGGACGGCATCGACGTCGCACAGGCCGGCCCCGGCAGCCAGGGTGTCGGCGAGGTGGAGGTCGGTCGAGTCGACGTCGCCGCCGAGGACGGCGGCCACCCCTCCCTGGGCCCAACGGGTCGCCGACTGGGACAGCTCGGCCTTGGTCAGCACCCCGACCCGCAGGCCGGTCGCACGGCCGCCTCCCGAGGCCAGGCGTACGGCCGCCGACAACCCCGCGACGCCGCTCCCGAGCACGAGGACGTCGAGCGCCGCGGGCTCGACGCCGGTGCCGTGTCCGTCTGGGCTCACCCCCGAGCCACGCCGTCGAGCTCGGCGTCGAGCCGAGCAGATGCCTCGTCGATCACCCGGTTGGCCCGGTCGACGTGGACCACCCGGGGCACGAAGCCCTCGAGCTCCGCCGGCTCATAGTCGGCGTAGGTGATCACGATGACCTTGTCACCGGGGTGGACGAGGCGTGCCGCCGCACCGTTCAGGCACACGTCACCCGGTGCCCCGACGATGGCGTACGTCTCGAAACGGGCTCCGTTGTCGATGTCGAGCACCGTCACCTGCTCCCACTCGAGGATGTCGGCCAGCGCCATGAGCTCCGGGTCGAGGCTGATCGAGCCCACGTAGTTCAAGTTGGCGTCTGTCACCGTGGCGCGGTGGATCTTGGACTTCATCATCCGGCGTCGCATCGGTCAGACGCCTCCCTTCCCTCGTGTCCCTACGGTCCCTCGTGTCCCTACGGTCCCTCGTGTCCCTACGGTCCCTCGTGTCGCTACGGTCCCGGCTCGCTCGTGGAAGTCGACAGCCAGCGGGTCGACGTTGTCGATGAGCCGGACCGGTCCGACGCGGGCGGCCACCAGCAGTCGCAGCGGGGCGCCGTCCACGGTGGCGGCCGGCTCGAGGTCGTCGGCCCGGACCAGTGCCGCGTACTCGAGCTCCGCGAGCGGCTCGCGCTCGACCTCCGCGGCCACCGCGGCGACCACCGACTCGGGTCGTCGCGCCCCGCCGGCGAGCGCGGCGGCACCCGCTACGAGGCCGCGCCACAGTGCTGTCGCTGCCCGCCGCTCGTCGGGGCCGAGGCGGACGTTCCGGCTCGAGCGAGCGAGGCCGTCGGGCTCGCGCACCGTCGGGCAGGCAACGACCTCGACAGGGAAGGACAGGTCGGCGGCGAGCCGGCGCACCACGGCCAGCTGCTGGAAGTCCTTCTCCCCGAAGTAGGCGCGGCACCGGCCGGCGAGGGCGAAGAGCTTGGCCACGACCGTGGCGACCCCGTCGAAGTGGCCGGGGCGGCACGCCCCTTCCCACCGGGCCGACACGTCGGCCACCGACACGGTCGTGGCGGGCGGCTCCGGGTACGACGGGTACATCTCGGCGACCTCGGGGGCGAAGGCGATCGACGCGCCGGCCGACCGCGCCGCGGCGAGATCGGACACCAGGGTGCGCGGGTAGGCGGCGAGGTCGCCCGGGTCGCCGAACTGGAGCGGGTTGACGAAGACGGTGACCACCACGACGTCGCACTCGGCCGCGGCACGCTCGATCAGCGCCTGGTGGCCGGCGTGCAGGGCGCCCATGGTGGGCACGAGCCCGACGACCCGGTCGGCCGCCCGCTCGGCCTCCAGCCGCTCGGCGAGGGCGCGTGCCGTCCGCAGCAGGTCGAGGCCGTCGGGGACGGCGACGTTCCCGCTCCCGGGGAGGCTGGCCACGGCGACCGGCGACGTCATGTGCGGCTCCCCGCGCCGGCCGGCCGCCCCTCCGCCGGGGCATGCGCCGGGGCATGGGCCAAGGTGTCCAGCAGACCGTCGACGTCGGGGCCGACGGCAAGCCGGCGGGCAAGGGCCACCAGGGCGTCGTAGGCGGCGACCTCGCTGGCCGGTGCGTCCCCGGCGCTCCGTGCAGCACGGTCGAGGTCGCCGAGGACGTCGCGGTGCCGGGCGATCGTCCCCCAGTCGCCCCGGGCGGCAGGGCCGGTGAGCGCCGCACCGGGGCCGAGCGCGAAGGCGTCGTCAACGGCGGCCCGGACGAGCCCGGAGAAGGCGTCGAGGGGAAGGTGGGCAGCGGCAGCGACCCGTTCGACTTGGCCGAGCAGGGCCACGAGGTGGTTGGCGGCGATGGAGGCGGCGGCGTGGTAGGCGGTCCGGCGGTCCTCGTCGACCTCGACGACCCGGCCTCCGAGGGCGCGGGCGAGCTCGGCGGCGGCGGGGTCGCCGGCGACCGCGAAGGTCGCGCCCGAGCGCAGTCGCGCCGCCCCGATGGCCGGGGTGGGCAGGGGCACGAGGGGGTGGAGCGAGCCGCGCCGCTCGTGCGGAGCGAGCACGTCGAGCCCGAGCGAGCCCGAGAGGTGGAGCACGGCCGTGCCCGACCGGGGCTCGACCGATCGGGCGACGTCGGCGATGGCGCCGTCGGGCGTGGCGATCACGAGGATGTCGACGCCTGCCGCCGCCCGGGCCGGAGGACGCTCGCGCCCTTCGGGGCCGACCACGTCGAAGCCCCCGCACGCGCCGAGCGCTGCGGCGAGCGAACGTCCGGCCCGTCCAGGGCCGATGATGCGGATGATGGTCACGAGACCCCTTTCGACGTTCCGGCCCCAGGGGGTGCCGTTCGCGTCAGAAGCTCAGTCGGACGTTCACAGTGTACCCACCTCGGTGACCTCGCCGAAAGCGGCAGCCACCATGACCTCGTCGACCAGGTCGGGAGCGAGGTCGGCGAGCGGTGCGAGCACGAACCGTCGCTCGGCATAGCGCGGGTGGGGCACGGTGAGCTCCTCGTCCGCCACGGTCGTCCCGTCGATCCACAGGATGTCGGCGTCGAGGGTGCGCGGCCCCCACCGGACCGTGCGCACGCGCCCGGCCGCGGCCTCGAGCCGGCGGCACTCCTCGAGCAGGCGGTACGGGTCGACGGGCGCAGGGACCGCCAGCTCGACGACGAGGTTCAGGAACGGGCCCTGCCCGTCGGGTCCGCCCACCGGTGCCGTCTCGTAGACGGGCGAGACGGCGACGACGGCGACCCGCCCCGCGCCGCGTAGCTGGTCGACGGCGCGACGCAGGATCGCCCACCGGTCCCCGAGGTTCGACCCGAGGCCGACGAACGCCCGTACGGTCGGCCCGGCGTCACCGGGACGGGCGCTGCCGTCGGAGCGGCCTACGGGGTGATCGGGACCGGTCACGGGGTGCCCGTGGTGCGTCCCGGTACCGCCGGGCGCCCACCGGCGCCGCCCGAGGCCGCCGCCTGCCTGCCGACGGTCAGGCGGACGCCCACGCTGGCCACGTCGGCGGCGAGCGGCGGGCGGAGCTTCCGGAGCGTGACGGTGACGGCTTCCAGTAGGGGAGACGTGGCCAGGGCGGCCTCGCCGACGGCGCCGGCCAACGCCTCGAGGAGAGCGAACGAGCGCGGGCCGGCCACCACGGCGGCCGTCGCCTCCACGACGGCGCCGTAGTCGACGGTGTCCTCGAGGCGGTCGGTGCGGGCAGCGAGGGCGAGGTCGACGCCGAGGTCGAGGTCCACCTCGAAGGGCTGCGGCCGGGCCCGCTCCTCGTCGAGCACGCCGTGCGTGCCCACGACCCGCAGCCCGCGCACCTCGATCCGGCCGGTCGGCCGGGTCGCCTCCGGGGTACCGTCGCCCGCCATCGGCTCAGGTCGTCCGGGGGGAGCGGAGCGCCCCGCTACCTCCGCCGAGCGTGTCGACCACGGCCACCAGCTCGCGCCCGGCCGGAGCAAGCGGATGGCCAACCAGGTGCTCGACGACGGTGATGGCCTGCTGGGCGTTGGCCAGCCGGCCCGACCACCACAGGTAGGCGGCGGCCACGCCGACCACCCGGTCGCTCAGGTCGTCCTGGTGGACAAGGACCCGCCCACCCGCCAGCAGCAGTCCGTGCAGGTCACGCAACAGGTCGGCGAGGACGGACCGGACGTCGCCCGCCGTCGGCAGCGGCCGGTGCAACGCCGCCACCTGCAGCTCGGCGTACGCCTGCAGGTTGTGGGTCGAGGGGAGGAGGGACACCACGGTCGTGAACCCCTGGGCGCGCAGCCACACGATCTCCTCGTGGCGACGCACGCGCCGGTGGTGCGGGGCGAAGCCGCCGGGCCGTTCGCTGATGGCCAGGCCGTCGCGGATGACCCAGGTGAAGTTGCGTGGCGGGATGCCCGCCGCCCACTTGCCCCTCATGCCGCACCCGCCGGAGGTGCACCGGCCGGAGGCGTGACGACCTCCGTCCGCCCGGGCCCGACCAGGGTGGCAGCGTGCACGGAGGCGGTGACGTCGTGGACGCGCACCATGGACGCCCCGCAGGCCATGGCCCAGGTGGCAGTGGCGAGGGAGCCGGCCAGGCGCTCGCGGACGGGGGCCGGGTGGCCGGGTGGGCCGCACAGCGTGCCGAGGAAGCTCTTGCGGCTGGTCCCCACCAGCACGGGCAGCCCGAGCGCCACGAGGCCGGGGAGGGCGGCGAGGAGCTCGAGGTTGTGCGCTCCCGTCTTGCCGAACCCGATGCCCGGGTCGACCCACACCTCGCTGACGCCAGCCGCCCTGGCCGCGTCGGCCCGCTCCGCCAGGTAGGCGGTCACCTCGGTGACCACGTCGTCGTAGGCGGGGGCGCGCTGCATGTCAGCCGGCAGCCCCTTGTGGTGCATGGCCACCCAGCCGACCCCGTGCTCGGCGGCCACCTCGAAGAGGGACGCCGAGACGTCGTTGACCAGCGTGGCACCGGCGCGGACGGCCGCCTCGGCGACCTCTGGCTTGGTCGTGTCCACCGACACCCGGACGACCTCGGCGAGGGCTTCGACGACCGGGAGCACCCGGTGCAGCTCGTCCTCGAGGGAGACCGGGGTCGCACCAGGACGGGTGGACTCCCCGCCCACGTCGACGATGTCGGCCCCTTCGGCCACCATCTCGTGGCCGCGGGCGACAGCGCGCCCGGCCTCGAACCACTCGCCCCCGTCCGAGAACGAGTCGGGGGTGACGTTGAGGATGCCCATCACCAACGGACGATGGA
Organism: Actinomycetes bacterium; assembly: GCA_021809995.1. Taxonomy (GTDB): domain Bacteria; phylum Actinomycetota; class Acidimicrobiia; order Acidimicrobiales; family RAAP-2; genus JAJZJT01. The sequence continues at coordinate 1,528 of JAJZJT010000018.1, read as the reverse complement.
CGGCACCCGGCGCGGACATGGCACCCCAGCGTAAACCACCTGCACGGTGCACGGCTCGGCGACGCGTGGCCTGGCCCGGCCCCTCGCGCCCGGGTCAGCGGCCGTGGACGAACTGCATGGCCTCGGCCCGAGTGGCGGCGTCGGTCCGGAACAGCCCCCGGACGGCCGAGGTCACCGTCAGCGTCCCCGGTTTCTTCACACCGCGCATCGACATGCAGAGGTGCTCGGCCTCGACCACCACCAGGACGCCCTTCGGAGCGAGGGCGTGCTCGACGGCGTCGGCGATCTGGGTGGTCATCCGCTCCTGGACCTGCAGCCGCTTGGCGTACCCGTCGACCAGCCGGGCCAGCTTGGAGAGCCCGGTGATGCGGCCGTCGGCTCCGGGGATGTAGGCGACGTGCGCTCGCCCCATGAACGGCACGAGGTGGTGCTCGCACAACGAGGCGAAGGGGATGTCGCGGACCATGACCATCTCGTCGTGGTCGGCGGCGAAGGTCACCTCGAGGTGGAGCGCGGGGTCCTCGTCGAAGCCGGCGAAGAGCTCCTCGTACATGTGGGCGACCCGGTTCGGGGTCTTCACCAGGCCGTCCCGGTCGGCGTCCTCGCCGAGAGCCTCGAGCAGCTCGCGCACGGCCCGTTCGATGCGGGCGACGTCGACGCTCACCGGTCGTCAGCTCGGCGAGGACGACGGGTCGGCGAGGACGTGGATGGCGTCGAGGTTGCGGAGTCGCTCGTCGGCATCGAGGCCATAGCCCACCACGAAATCGGCGGGGATGCGAAACCCCACGTACCGGAGGTCGAGGGGCGCCCGCTGCTGGCCCTCCTTCACCAGCAGGGCGCACACGGCGAGGCTGGCCGGCCCCCGTGCCATGAGGTAGCGCTGCAGATAGCTGAGGGTGAGGCCGCTGTCGACGATGTCCTCGACCACCACGACGTGGCGCCCGGAGAGGTCGGCGTCGAGGTCCTTCACGATCCGCACCACCCCGGAGGTCCTCGTGGCGCTGCCGTACGACGACACCGCCATGAAGTCGACGTCGACGGGCAGGTCGATGGCCCGCGACAGGTCGCTCATGAAGACGAACGCTCCCTTCAGCACGCCGACCAACAGGGGCGGGTGCTCGGCGTAGTCGGCGGTGATGGCCGCCCCGAGCTCGGCCACCCGGCGGCGGAGGTCCTCGGCGCCGACCACGACCGGCCCGACCGACGACCCGAGCCGCGTCGCCGCCGGCCCGACACTGGCGTCCCCGGCAGGCGTGGTCACGGGCCGAGACTATCCGACCACCGTCCGGAAGAGACCCGGCCGTCACGGGCGACCGGTCCCCCGGGAGCCGGGCGCGGACCCGGTCCGGCGGTGACGTCGGCGGTGACGTCGGCGGGCTCGGCGGGCGGACAGGGGACCTCGAGCGTGAGCCGCCCTCGGCGGCGCGCCAACCGGCCCCCGCCGGCGAGCTGCGTCGCCCGCCACCGCCCGTGGGCGACCTCGAGCACCCGAGCCACGGCGGCACGGCTCGGTGGGTACGGGCCCGCC
>JAJZJT010000320.1 GCA_021809995.1 Actinomycetes bacterium | reverse complement strand
GTCCGGGGGCCCTGCGCCGGTGCTCGTCTCGCACTCCATGTCCTGCCGCGAGCGGGCGCCGCGTGAGAGAGTCTCACCCCGTGACCGCCCTCGACCCGCCCGTGGCGCGCGCCGGCGCCACGCGTCCGACCGTGCCGGCCGGACGGCTGGCACGAGCAGTCCGTCGGGTCGGCGGGCTGGGCGGCGAGGGGCTCGTCGTCCTGGTCGTGCTCGTCGTCCTGCCGGTGCTCGTCTTCGGGGTCCCCGCCGCGCTCGGCCACCCGGTCGTGCCCGGCGACGACCTCATCCAGAACGAGCCGCTGCGGGCCCTGGTCGGACGGCAGGTGCGCCACGGGCACCTGCCGGTGCTCGATCCCTACATCTGGAGCGGCGCGCCCCTGCTCGGCGGGTGGAACGCCGGCGCCGCCTACCCGCCGACCCTCCTCTTCGCGTTCCTCCCGGTGACCCTGGCGTGGGCGCTCAACCAGGTGCTGGTCGGCTGGGTGGCCGGCCTCGGCACCCACGTCTTCCTCCGCCACTCGGGGCTCCGCACCATGCCGGCGTTCCTGGGTGCCCTCACCTTCTCGCTGGGTGGGGCCATGGTCGGGCAGGTCCCGCACTTCGGGCTGGTGGCCGGCATGAGCTGGACACCCCTGATGCTCCTCGCGCTCCTCCACCTGTCCCGGCCGGCGTCGGTCCCCTCGCGCCTCGGCTGGTCGGCCCTCCTCGCCGGTGGGGCGGGCCTGTGCGTGCTGGCCGGTGAACCCCGGGCGATCGACACGGCGCTCGTGGTGGTCGCCTGGTACGCCGTGTGGCGGGCCGTCCGCCTGGGCCGACGCGCCGGGCCGTTCCTCGCCTGGGTGGGAGCGGCCGCCCTGGTCGGGATCGCGCTGGGCGGGCTCCAGTGGCTTCCGGGTGTCGCTGCCGTGCACGCATCGCAGCGCTCGGCGGTCACGTACAACCTCTTCAACGCCGGCTCCCTGACGCCCCGCTGGCTCCTGCTCCTGCTGGTGCCGACCGTGCTCGGCGGCAGCGGGTCGTTCGGCACCCCGCCGTTCCTCGCTTCCTACAACCTGACCGAGGTCACGGGCTACGCGGGCCTCCTCCCTCTGGCCGCGGCGTTCGCCCTCGCCGCCCGTCTCCGGTGGCGGCGGCCGCTGCCCGAGTGGGCGATCTGGCTCGTCGTCGCGCTCTCCGGGGTCGTCCTCGCCCTCGGCGGCACCACGCCGGCGTGGCACCTCCTCATCCATCTCCCTCTCTACGGCGGGCAGCGGCTCCAGAGCCGCAACGTCCTCGTCGCCGACTTCGCGCTGGCCGTCCTGCTCGCCTACTGGCTCGACGACTGGCTGGCCGCCGAGGCGCGTCCCGCCGAGCGGGTCGCTGCCGTGCTCCGCGGTGCCGCTCCGGCGCTCGTGCCTCTGGTCGGGGCGGCGGTGACCGTCGTGCTCGGACTGACCTGGGGTCCTGGCTTCCTCCGGTGGCTCGGAGTGGCCGGCGGTCCGGCGGCCAACGCCCCGAAGCTCGCACCGGTGCTCGTCCCCTTCCTCGTCCTCGCCGTCGCGGCCGTCATCCTCGTCACGCTGGGCCGGCGGCTGCCCCTGCGTCGCCGGACGGCGCTGGTCGTCGCCTTCGTCACGCTGGACCTGCTCGCTTTCGCGGCCACGTCGGTGGTCGAGGTGGCGGGCAACCTCGGTGCGTCGCCCGGACCGGGGAACGCCCGCACCTACCTCCCGACCGTGCCGGGCCCGACGCGCTCGATCGCGTCGCTCCACCTACCGGGTCGCTTCGCCGTCTTCGACCCCGACCTCCACCACGGGACGGCGCTCAACGAGCTCGGGGTGCCCGACCTCAACGTGCTGGACGGCACGTACTCGATGCAGGGCTACAGCTCGATCGTGGACGGAACCTACGCGGCGGCGACCGGCTCCCACCAGCCCTCGGGCGCCGGTCAGGACGTCCTGTCGGTCGCCGCCATCGCCAACGGCACGCTCGACCAGCTCGAGACCTCGACGCTCTTCACCCTGCCGCGCTACCTCGTCCGCCTTCCCTCGTGGGGCGAGCCGAGCGCTGCCGGAGCGGGCACCGACGTCGGCGCCGAGCGGGTCGGCGCCGGTGCCACGCGCACCTGGTACTTCGGTGAGCCGCTCGACGTGGCGAGCGTGCAGGTGGCCGCCGATCCGGCCGGCGGGCCGCCGGTGGGCACCACCTCGTTCCGCGTCGGGCTCGTCGGTGCGACCGGGTCGGTGACCTGGCTCGCCCCCCAAGGTGCGTCGGGCCGGCCGCTCGTCACCGGTCCCGACCGGCCGCGGACTGCGGTGGGGGTGGTCGTGGCTGCCGGCACGGGTGTCGGCGCGCTTGCCGTCCAGCCGCCCCGGGTCACCGAGCCGAACGGCCAGGTGGTGGTGGCAGACGGCCCACTGCAGGCCGCTCTTGTCCCGCCGCACTGGACCTTTGTCGGGAACGACGGTCCCTTCGCCCTCTTCCGGGACCACCGGGCACGCCCCGCCGTCGTCACGCGCCCGAGCACCGGCTCGACGGTGCACGGTGGCACGGTCGGGACCGTACGCGTCCTCGCCGGCCCGTCCGTCGCCCCGTCCCGCCTCCTCGTCACCTCGCCGGCCGGCGTCGAGCTCGTCCGTTCCGCCGCCGCCATCGTCGGCTGGAAGGCCACGTGGGCGCCGAGCGGCGGTGGCCCCCCGGAGACCCTGACGATCCGGCGCAGCGGGGTCGTGCAGGCGGTCGACGTACCGGCCGGTCGCGGGGTCCTCTCCTTCGCCTACGAGCCCGCCGGTGTGCGCGCCGGCCTCGTCCTCTCGGCCGGGGCGACAGCGGTCCTCCTCGTCGGCCTCGTGGTGGCGTGGTCGTTGGAGAAGCGCCGGCGCTCAGCCCGGGCACAGGTCCCACCCAGCTCCGCTTGAGGGTGGGGACCCAAGGTGGGGGGCCATGGCGACCCGGAGCGACACCCCACCCACCGGAGCCCGGACGAGGGAAGCGAGACCGCCGGCCCCAGCCCGCACGCTCGCCCTCGACGGGCTGCGCGCCGTCCTCGTCTCCGCCGTCCTCGTGTACCACCTGGCCGGCGGCCGGTTACCTGTGGCCACCGGCGAGG
>JAJZJT010000319.1 GCA_021809995.1 Actinomycetes bacterium | reverse complement strand
CGCCGTGGAGCACGGCGAACCACCCCGCTGGTGACGCCGACCACCGGCGCCAGCCCTCGGCGAGCTCCTCCAAGTCGCCGCGCCGGGCGAGCCCGGCGGCGAGCGCCTGGTCGGCGACGGCCGAGGCGGTGATGCGCTCGGCCCACAGCCCGCCCCACCACGCACGGTCCTCGGGCGTGGCGTGGCACCAGACGCTGGCCGACGCCTCGACCTCGGCGAAGCCGGCAAGGCGCGCCCAGGCCAGCAGGCGCCGGCCAGCCCCGGGCTCGGCGCCGTTCGACCGTGCGACGGCGATGTAGAGGGTCCGCCACCGCTCGAGGGCGGGCTCCTCCGGGAACCACGCCATAGCGGGATAGTCGGCGTCGCGTGCGGCGACCACACCGCCCGGGCGGCACACCCGGCGCAGCTCGACCAGTGCGGCGACCGGGTCGGCCAGGTGCTGGAGGAGCTGGTGGGCGTGGACCACGTCGAAGCTGCCGTCGGGGAACGGCAGGGCGTAGGCGTCGGCCTCCCGCAGCTCGACCGACGTCTCGCCCCGCTCGGCAAGCGTGCGCCGGGCGACATCGAGGGCGTCCGGCGCGTTGTCGACCGCCGCCACCCGGCCCGGGGCGACGCGGCGTGCGAGGTCGGCCGTCAGCGTCGCCGGCCCGCACCCGACATCGAGCAGGTCAAGACCCGGTCGAAGGTCGCCGAGGAGGTAGGCGGCGGAGTTCTCGGCCGTCCGCCACGTGTGCGAGCGCAGGACGCTCTCGTGATGGCCGTGGGTGTAGCGGTCGGGCGTCATGGTCCAAGCGTGGGCCGGCGCCGCGGCTCGGGCAAGCTGCTCGCCCGCGCCCCTGACCCACCAGGCCACCGGGACGGCCCCCACGACGACGATCGTCGCCGCTGGAGCGCCTCAGGTTCGACGGTCACGCCCCGGTAGCGGCGGCCCGCGGTGCGGCACCGCTCCGCCCCGGACGCTTGCGGGCGAGGACACCTGGCACGTGGCGCGGTGCGCCCTCGAGGTCCGCCGTCGTCCAGAACCCCGGCTGCGGGCCACCCGCTGCGCCGGTTGCGGCGTAGTGCTCCAGGCGGGTGCGACCGGTTCGCTCCAACATGCCGACGGCGTCGAAGAAGGCGTCGGGGCCGGCCGCCCGCAAGGCCGTGTCCCCGTCGCTCGGACGACGCGGCAGGTCGGTGGCGAGCAGGAGCAGCGGGCGCCGGTCGGGGTCGCCCCCCCGGAGCGCGTGGGCCCGTCCCAACGCCTTCCAGAGCACGTCGGTTCGCAGGAGCCCCCCGCGCCGGCTCGTGAACGGACCGGGCACGTCCACATGCCACCGGCCACCGGTGGCATCCTCCACCACGAAGTCGACGGTCACGCCGGTGCGGGGGACGCGCTGTCCGCGTCGGACCACGGTGAACCCGGCCGCGACGAGGACCTCCTCCGCCAGCCTGCTCGCCGCCTTCCCCTCGCGGACGGCCCGAGTGCGGACGTCCGCGCCCTCCTCGGGACCGGCGCCGGTTCCGGCCGCATCGCCGGCCAAGTCGCCGGCCAAGTCGCCGGCCGCACCGGGCCTCGTGATCCGCCGACGCCGGGTCCGGGACCCGCCGCGCGCGGCCTCGTCTGCCGACGGAGGCGGCGCGCCGACCTGGTCGCCCTCAGCCAGTGCCTCGGCAACACGGCTGCGGGCGATCTCGACGTAGTCGGGGTCGAGGTCGTACCCGATGTAGCGGCGACCCAGCCGTGCCGCGGCCACGAGCGTCGACCCGCTGCCCATGAACGGATCGAGGACCAGGTCGTCGCGGAACGTGTAGAGCCGGATCAGCTGCTCAGGCAGCTCGACCGGGAACGGGGCCGGGTGGCCGACCCGCCGTGCGCTCTCGGGCGGGATGCTCCACAGGTCGAGCGTCAGCGACAGGAAGTCCTCCGTCAGCAGGGTGCTCTCGTGGGGAAGACCCTCTTCGGCGCGCTGCTTCGCCGAGCGGGCCCGGTCGAAGCGCCCCTTGCTCGCCACGACGACGCGCTCGGTGACGTCGCGGAGCACCGGGTTGGTCGCGCTGCGGAACGAGCCCCACGCGCACGAGCCGTTGGCGCCCTCGCCCTTCTGCCAGACGAGCTCGCCCCGCAGGAGGAGACCGAGGTCGTCCTGGAGGATGCGGACGACGTCGGCGGACAGGCTGCGGTAGGGCTTGCGGCCGAGGTTCGCCACGTTGACGGCGATGCGCCCGCCCGGCTCGAGCTTGGCGACGCACGCCGCGAAGACGTCGGTGAGGAGCTGGAGGTACTCGAGGTACGAGCCCGGCACGCCTTCGCGGTCGAGCTCCTCCTCGTACGCCTTGCCGGCGAAGTACGGCGGCGAGGTCACCACCAGCGCGACCGATCCGTCCACGACGGCGTCGAGGTGCCGGGCGTCGCCGCAGACGAACGGCTCGGCGACGGGCACCGGTGCGAGGACCCGGTCGTCGTCGCTCAGGTCCGGGGAACGGAACCGTCCGTAGAACGCGGTGGCGTCGTGGCTCTCGCGCCGACCTACCCCGAAGTTGGACGTTGCCGTGCGCCGTCGATCCACCAGCCCTCCTTCGCCGACACTATCCGAGCACACGGTAGGACCACGGTGTCCCACCGTGACGCGCCGGGTCGCCCCGGCCCGCGCAGCGAGGCGCCCCGGGCCTGGTCCGGTGGCCGGTCTACGACCGATCGGTGCTGCTCTCCTCGACGTGCGTCTCCGTGGACGGCCAGGTGCTCGCGCGTTCTGCGATCGAGCTCGACATGGCCGACGAGCTGCGCATCTTCCGCATCCTCATCGTGGTGGGCGGGACCACGTCATACCCGCCAGCCGTCACCGGGGACCACGACCTCGAGTCCCCGCCATGTGACGGGACGCCATCGATCCGAGCGTCGCCGTTCGGGTCCGCCGGCAGGGCGTCGAGCCAGTCGACCACGACCGCCTCGGGCTCGGACCGCATCAGCGCCGACAGCACGTTGGTGTCGAGCAGGATCATGGCCAGCGAGGTCCCGTTGCAGCCGAGTGAGCACTGGTGAGCACTCACGCTGCACCCCTTCTCGGGGTTCCCTGGCGGGTTCTGGCCTCACCGGGGGCGGCCTTCCGAGACTGCAAAGGTCTGACGCTCCCTCCT
>JAJZJT010000318.1 GCA_021809995.1 Actinomycetes bacterium | reverse complement strand
GGCGGGGCGTCGGCGGGCCGGGGGGACACTCGCCCGCCCCGTCGGCGGGAGCGGGACCAGGCGGTCGCGCCCTGGCCCGGGCGGATCCCCACCCCCGCCCCGGCGCTGGTCCACCTGTCGCCTCGCCGGGCCGAGCTGGTCGGGGAGGACGGGCTGCCGGTCACCGTGTCGGGACGCGCCCTCGTGTCGTCTCCACCCGCCCGGCTGTCGGTCGAGGGAGGCCCGTGGGCGGCGGTGACGGCGTGGGCGGGCCCGTGGCCGTCCGACGAGCGGTGGTGGTCGTCGTCGTCACGGCGGCGGGGGGCGCGCCTGCAGGCGGTCACCGGCGAGGAGGCCCGCCTCCTCCTCGTCGAGCAGGGCCGGTGGTGGGTCGAGGCGACCTACGGCTGACCGGGCACCGACCGCACCCGCACCGACCGGACCGAGGACCGATGCCCTACGCCGAGCTCCACGCCCACTCGAACTTCTCCTTTCTCGACGGTGCGAGCCACCCCGAGGAGCTGGCAGGCGAGGCCGCCCGTCTCGGCCTCGCCGCCCTGGCCCTGACCGACCACCACGGGCTCTACGGCGCGGTCCGCTTCGCCGAGGCCGCCCGGGCCCTCGGCCTGCCCACCGTGTTCGGCGCCGAGGTGACCCTCGACGCGACAGGAGGCCCGTCGACGCCGCGCACCGGCGTCCCCGACCCCGGGGGGACCCACCTGGTGGTGCTGGCCCGCGACCCCGGCGGCTACGCCCGCCTCAGCCGGGCCGTCGCCGAGGCCCACCTACGAGGCGGCGAGAAGGGGCGGCCGGCGGTCACCCTCGACCTGTTGGCCGAGCGCCACGGCGGGCACTGGCAGGTGCTCACCGGGTGCCGCAAGGGGGCAGTCGCCCGAGCCCTCGAGGAAGGCGGCCCGGCGGCGGCGGGCCGGGCCCTCGGCGAGCTGGTGGACCGGTTCGGCCGCGACCGGGTCGCCGTCGAGCTGTGGGACCACGCCGGGCCGCTCGACACGGCTCGCAACGACGCCCTGGCCCGGGTGGCCGTCGAGCAGGGGGTGGCGCCGGTGGCGACGAACAACGTCCACTACGCCACCCCCGACCGCTTCCGGCTGGCCACCATGGTGGCCGCCGTCCGGGCCCGGCGGTCGGTCGAGGAGCTCGAGGGCTGGTTGCCGGCGGCGGGGACGGCCTGCCTGCGCGGCGAGGCCGAGCAGCGCCGGCGGTTCGCCCGCTGGCCCGGTGCCGTCGAGCACGCGGCCCTGCTCGCCGCCGAGTGCGCCTTCGACCTCCGGCTGGTGGCGCCCCGCCTGCCCGACTTCCCGGTGCCGGCGGGCCACACCGAGCAGACCTGGCTGGTCGAGCTGGTGCGTCGGGGAGCCACCGAGCGCTACGGGGCCCGGGGGGACGAGCGGGTCCGGGGAGCGTGGGTCCGGCTCGACCACGAGCTCGGGGTGATCGAGGCCCTCGGCTTCGCCGGGTACTTCCTCGCCGTGGAGGACATCGTGGCCTTCTGCCGCCGCAATGACATCTTCTGCCAAGGACGGGGGTCGGCCGCCACCTCGGCCGTCTGCTACGCCCTCGGGATCACCAACGTCGACGCCGTCTCGCTCGGCCTGCTCTTCGAGCGCTTCCTGTCACCGGCCCGGGACGGCCCGCCCGACATCGACGTCGACATCGAGTCGGGACGGCGCGAGGAGGTCGTCCAGTACGTCTACCGCCGCTACGGGCGGCTCCACGCCGCCCAAGTGGCCAACGTCATCACCTACCGCACGCGCTCGGCCGTGCGCGACGTGGGCAAGGCCCTCGGCCACCCGGCCGACGCGGTGGAGGGATGGGTCGCCTCTCTCGAGCGGGGCGATGCCCTCGACGAGCAGGAGGGCATCCCTCCGCTGGTGGCCGAGCTGGCCGGGGCGGTCGTCGACGCCCCCCGGCACCTCGGGATCCACTCGGGGGGGATGGTGCTCTGCGACCGACCCGTGGTCGAGGTCTGCCCGGTGGAGTGGGGGCGGATGCCGGGACGCACCGTGCTCCAGTGGGACAAGGACGACTGTGCGGCGGCCGGCCTGGTCAAGTTCGACCTGCTGGGCTTGGGCATGCTGACCGCCCTCCACCACATGGTGGACCTGGTGCGCGCCTACCACGGGGTGACGGTCGACCTCGCCCGGCTCGAGCAGGAGGACGCCGTCTACGACCTCCTGTGCCGGGCCGACACCGTCGGGGTGTTCCAGGTGGAGTCGCGGGCCCAGATGGCAACCCTCCCCCGGGTCCGGCCTCGGTGCTTCTACGACCTGGCCATCGAGGTGGCGCTGATCCGTCCCGGGCCTATCCAGGGGAACGCCGTGCACCCCTACATCCGCCGGCGCAACGGCAGCGAGCCGGTCACCTACCTGCACCCCCTCCTGCAGCCGGCGCTCGAGCGGACCCTCGGGGTGCCGCTCTTCCAGGAGCAGCTCATGCAGATCGCCATCGACGTAGCCGGCTTCACCCCGACCGAGGCCGACGCCCTCCGTCAGGCCATGGGGGCGAAGCGCTCGGGTGCCCGCATGGCCCGGCTGCGCGACCGGCTCTTCGCCGGCATGCGGGACCGCGGGGTCCCCGAGGACGTGGCCGAGCAGGTCTACGAGGCACTGGCCGCCTTCGCCAACTTCGGCTTCCCCGAGAGCCACTCGGTGGCCTTCGCCCACCTCGTCTACGCCAGCGCATGGTGCAAGGTGCACTACCCCGCCGCGTTCACCGCCGGCCTGCTGAACGCCCAGCCGATGGGGTTCTGGTCCCCGCAGAGCCTGGTGGCCGACGCCAGGCGGCACGGAGTGGTGGTGCGCCGTCCCGACGTCAACGTCGGGGGCGCCGCAGCCTCGCTCGAGCCGGTGGGGGGAGGGTCGCCGCGGAGCGGGGCACCCGAGCCCGGCGACCCGGCCGTCCGCCTCGGCCTCGCGTCGGTCCGGGGCATAGGAGAAGAGGTGGCCGAGCGGATCGAGACCGGGCAGCCGTGGGCAGGCATGGAGGACCTGGTGCGGCGGGGACGGGTGAGCCGAGCCCAGCTCGAAGCCCTCGCCACCGCCGGGGCGCTCGACCACCTGGGCGACGGCGGACGGGGCGACGGCGGACGGGGCGACGGCGGACGGGGCGACGGCAGGGG
>JAJZJT010000317.1 GCA_021809995.1 Actinomycetes bacterium | reverse complement strand
GTGGCGTGGCCGTAGTTGGGGGGTCGGAGGGCGAGCTCGTTCAGGAGCAGCCGCCCGTCGGTCGTGTAGAAGAGCTCGACGGCGCACAGGCCGGTTGTGCCGATGTGGACGGCGATCGCCTCCGCGAGGCGGACCGCTTCGCTCGAAGCGGCTTCGGGGAGGCGCGCGGGCATTCCGAGCTCGTGGCACATCCCGTTCTCCTGGCGCGTCTCGATCGGGGGGTAGGTCGCAATCTCGCCCGAGGGACGCCGGGCGACGAGCACGGCGAGCGACTCGGCGGTGCCCAGGTCGTCGGGCGGGCGGGCCTCGGGACGGTCGCTCACAGCGAGACCGCCACGCGGTGGCCCTCGACGACGGCGGCATGCGCCCGACGGGGGGCCAGGCAGTCGCCCACTCGGTGCACGGGTCGACCGCAGTGGCGCAGGGCACGCCACAGCTCGTCGTCGACCTGTGGGTGGACGGCGCAGACGACCCAGTCACACCGGCGTTGCACGTCGGTGCCCGTGGGGTGGTGCTGGAGGGCGAGGACGACCGGCCCGACCCTGCCTGGGGCTGCGTCCCCGTCGGGGTCCCCGTCGGGGTCCGCCGCATCCGGGCGCGAGACGCCCATGGGCACCAGGTCGGTCGACTCGGCGATCCCCTTCTGGTGGGCCTTCATCGTCCACGTCTCGAGGTCGAGGGTGATGCCGAGGTCCTGCCCGACGACCATCCCCGGCGTGACGATCTCCACCCGGCAGCCCCGGTCGGCGAGCAGCTCGGCCACGGAGGTGGCCTGGTGGAACCCGAGCTCGTCGACGACGACGACGGTGCCCTGCGGCTCGGCGCGCCCCTCGAGGACGTCGCGCACGTCGACGACACGTCGCTCGTCGCCCGCCCACCACGGGCGCAACGGGCGCGAGCCGGTGGCCAGGACCACTGCGTCGGGCCGCTCCCCGAGCACGAGGTCGGCCGTGGCCTCCACGCCGGTGCGCAGGTCGACGCCGAGGCGTCGGGCGCCCGCCACGAGGTTGCGGACGAGGTCGAGGAACTCGGCTCGCGACGGCACCGATGCCGCCAACTGCACCTGCCCGCCCAGGCGGGACTGGCGTTCGAAGAGCACGACGTCGTGCCCCCGCTCGGCAGCGGTGACCGCGGTCTGGAGGCCACCGGGACCGCCGCCGACCACCACGACGCGCCGGCGCCGCATCGGTCGGGGGAGCGCGACGGCCTCGCGCCCCGTGCGCGGGTTCTCGATGCAGCCAAGCCATCGATTGAGCCCCATCCGCCCGACGCACTCTTGGTTGCACGACAGGCACGTCCGGATGTCGGTGGCCTGGCCGGCGCGAGCCTTGGCGCCGAAGTCGGCGTCGGCGATCTGGCCCCGCACCACGCCGACGAGGTCGCATGCCCCCTCGTCGATCGCCCGGTCCGCCTGCAGCGGGTCCTTGAACCGGCCGACGCCGACGACGGGCAGGTCGACAGCGGCGCGGAGGGCGCTCGGGACGAAGAGGGCGTAGCCCGGCGGCACCTGCATGCTCGCCTCGATCATGAACAGCGTGGCCGTCGCCACGCCGATCGACGTGTTGAGGTAGTCGACCTTGCCGGTGCTCTCCACCATGCGGGCGACGGCGACGGCGTCGTCGATGGTCGTCCCACCCTCGATGAGCTCGTCGCCACAGAGGCGCACCCCGAGGGCGAGGTCGTCTCCGAGCACGGCGCGTACGGCGTCGACGACCTCGAGGAGGAGGCGGGCCCGGTTGGCGAGCGAGCCGCCGTAGCGGTCGGTCCGGCGGTTGGTGGCGGGGGAGAGGAACCCCCGGACGATCGACGAGTGCGAGCACTGGAGCTCGACGCCGTCGAACCCGCCGGCCCGGCAGTGCTCCGCCACCGTGGCGTAGCCGGCGACGATCTCGGCGATCTCGGCCTCGTCGACGGCCTTGGGGACCTCGCGGAACAGCGGGTCGGGCACGGGGCTCGGCGCCCACACGGGCAGGCGGGAGTACATGCTCGAGGCCTGGCCGCCGTTGTGGTTGAGCTGGGCGAAGATCGGCACGCCGTGGGCGTGGACGGCGTCGGTGACGCGCCGGTAGCCGGGGACGACCGCCGGGTCGAAGCCGTGGATCAGCTTCTCGTACGGCCAGTCCGTGCGGTGGGTCGAGTGCTCCTCGGTGATCACGAGGCCCGTCCCGCCGGCCGCCCGTGCCGCGTAGTAGGCAGCGTGCTGGGCCGTCGGCATCCCGCCCTCGGCGTAGTTGGTGAGGTGTGCCGAGAAGACGATGCGGTTGGGCACGGTGACGGGGCCCAGCCGGAGCGGCGTGAAGAGGTGGCGCACGGCGCCGGCAGGGCTCACGACACTGGTACCTCCCCGCCCCGCCACCGAACCGGCGTCGGCAGGGCTGGCACCTCGAGGGCTCGCACCTCGAGGGCTCGCACCTCGAGGGCTCGCCGCCGTCCTTCGAGGACGGCTTCGAGCACGGTTCGCGGGGCCACGCAGTCGCCGGCTCGGGGGAGGTGGGGCCGCGCCGCCGCCAGGGTCTCCTCGGGCAGGCGGGGGCCGCAGTCGACGATCGCGGCGCACGGCACCTCGTGGCGTTCGCCCGTCCAGACGTGCTCGACCACGGCCGCGCCGGCGCGCAGCTCCCGTAGCCGAGCGCGCAGCTCGCGCCGGACGCCCGCCCGCTGCAGCCGAGCGTTGGCGTCCGCCAGGTCACCGGTGACCGACAGCAGCGTGCCGGCCACGGGGTCGGGCGTGACGAGCGAGACGGACCGTCCTGCGGCGGCCAGCCACTCGGCCATGGCGACGCCGACCGGACCGCCGACCGGGTCGTGGACGACGACCGGGCCGGCGGGCAGCGCCGCGGCGCTGCCTTCGAGGACGGTCGGGGCGTCGAGGACGGTCGGGACGTCGAGGACGGCGGCGCCCTCGCCGGTGCCGAAGGGCAGGGGACCGGGACGCGAACCGGTGGCCAGCACTACGGGAGCGCCTTCGTCGAGCGCACGGTCGAGGTCCGCAGGGGTGACGTCGACTCCGGTCTCGACCGCGACCCCGAGGGCACGGCACTCGGCCTCGAGCCACGTCGCGAGCGCGTCGAGGGGCGTGCGCCCCGGGCCCACGGCGACCCGCGCCGCCATGCCCCCGACGG
>JAJZJT010000316.1 GCA_021809995.1 Actinomycetes bacterium | reverse complement strand
CCGATCCGGCGTCGACGGAGCCGGGGAGCGCCTCGTGGATGACGTCGAGGTACGCCGCATCCTGGGTGTGCACCGCCTTGGCGAGAGCGGGCTGGCGGTAGATGAGGGCTGCGCAGTCGTACGGAGCGAACAGCCACTTGTGCGGGTCGACGACGAACGAGTCCACCAGCTCGATCCCGTCGAAGAGCGGTCTCGCAGCGGGCGACAAGAGCGCGCCGCAGCCGTAGGCGCCGTCGACGTGGAACCAGAGCCCCCTGCGGCGAGCGACCGATCCCACACCCGCGAGGTCGTCGACCAGGCCTGCGTTGGTGGTTCCTGCCGTGGCGACGACGCCGACGACGTCCGCCGCGCCCGGCTGGTCGGAGCTGAGCGCGGCCTCGAGGACCTCGCCGCTCAGCCGATGGTCGACCGCCGGGACGAGGAACGGCTCCACCCCGAGGACGTGCAGCGCTTTGCCGATGGAAGAGTGCGCCTCGTCGGTGCAGGCGACACGGGGACGCAGCGTCGCATTGCCGCGCAGTGCCGCGGTGTCGCGGGCCACCATGAGCGCCGAGAGGTTGGCGGCCGAGCCGCCCGACACGAAGCAGCCGCCCGCACCCCTGGGGAGACCGGCCAGCTCGGCGAGGAAGGCGAGCACCTGGTTCTCGGCGGCGACCGCGCCGGCTGCCTCGAGCCACGACGTCCCGTGGAGCGATCCGCTCGAGACGACCATGTCGAACAGGAGGCTGGCTTTCGTCGGCGCGGCGGGGATGAACGAGAGGTTCCTCGGGCTGTCTGCGGAGATGACCGCGGTGGCGAGGCGGTCCGAGAAGAGCTCGAGCACCCGAGCCGGGTCGTTGCCGTCCGCCGAGATCAGCCCGGCGAGCACGTCGCGCAGGGACGACGGCAAGGACGCGGCGTAGCCGCCGTAGTCGAGCGGCACCGGGTCGAGCGCCAGCCGCTCGCGGCAGTAGCCGAGGACGAGGTCCGCCATCTTCTCGTCGAACACGAACATCGGGTTTCGCATAGCTCCGTCGTTCCCCCGTCTCGGGCTGGGTTCTCCGCAGGGTGCGTGCACGGCGCCGGCCCTGCCGAGGCCCCAGCCTCTCACGAGACTCCGACGCCGCGTCGCATCGGGGCCGGAGGCCGCGTCGCGGAGCGATAGGCTGACCCCTCTCCTGGCGGCGTGGCCGAGTGGTTGAGGCAGGGGCCTGCAAAGCCCTTTACCCGGGTTCGATTCCCGGCGCCGCCTCTCAGGGGCTCCGTGGCCACCTCAGCGACGGCGGGCGTGGATGTTCTTCTTCCCCGTCGTCCGTTCCTCGACACCGACGGGGCGAGGTCCGGATGGACCCGACGAGACCGGGCGATGGCCGGGGGGACCGGGCGAGGGCCGGGGGGACCGGGCGAGGGCCGGAGGGACCCCGACCTGGCGTGGGAGGAAGATGAGAGGATCGTCGCATGGACGGAGCCGCTGCCGGTGCGCTGTCGGACGCTCTGTCGGCAGTCGAGGAGATCGCCGCCGGGGACCACCATCTCGCTGTCGTCTCCACGGTTCGTGCGGACGGATCCGTGCAGTCTTCGGTGGTGAACGCCGGGGTCGTCGCTCACCCGCTCTCCGGGGAGCCGGTGCTGGGCTTCGTCACCTACGGCCGGGCCAAGCTCGCCAACCTGCGACGCCGTCCTCGAGCCACGCTCGTCTTCCGCGCCGGGTGGCAATGGATCGCGGTCGAGGGGCGGTGCGACATCGCCGGGCCTGACGACCCGCTTGATGGCGTCGACCCGGCTTCCCTCCCGTCGTTGCTGCGGGCGATCTACCGCGCCGCGGGCGGCACGCACGACGACTGGGACGAGTACGACCGCGTCATGGCGGCGGAGCGTCGTGCCGCCGTCCTGCTGCAGCCCGAACGGACGTACACGAATCCGGCACCCTCGCGCTGAGCCCGCGTCCGACGACAGCATCTGCCGGTCGCGCCTCCAAGCGTCAGCGGCGTTCCAGCGTGGATCCCCGCTCAGCGCCCCAGGAGCTCGCCGAGGGCGCCCAGGAGTGCGTGCACGTTGGACGGCCGCGCAGCGTGCCCCATGCACCCGATGCGCCAGATCCTGCCCGCGAGCTGCCCGACGCCTCCGCCGATCTCGATGTCGTAGTGCTCGAGGAGCCGCGCGCGCACCGCGGCTTCGTCCATGCCGGCCGGCAGGTCCTCGGGGACGACGACCGTCGTCAGCTCAGGAAGGCGGTGCTCGGCCGGGACGAACAGCTCGAGCCCGAGCTTCTCGAGGCCCGCCTGGAGCATCTGGCCGCACTCCTGGTGGCGCTCCCACACCGCGTCGAGGCCTTCGTCGAGCACGGCCCCGAGCCCTGCATGGAGGGCAGCGATCATCGCTGCGGGAGCCGTGTGGTGGTACACGCGCCGAACCCCGTCACCCTCGACGTACTTGGAGAGCAGCGTGAGGTCCAAGTACCAGCTCGAAGGGCGCGGCACGAAACGCTCGCGCGCCCTAAGGCTGGCCGTGAGGGGCGCCAGCCCGGGCGGAGCTCCGAGACACTTCTGCGTGGCGCTGTAGGAGATGTCGACCCCCCAGTCGTCGATCGCCACCGGGATGCCGCCCAGGGAGGTGACCGTGTCGGCGACCACGATGGCATCCCCTTTCGCTGCGCCGACTTGAGCGACGTCGTTACGCACCCCGGTGGAGGTCTCGGCATGCACGAGCGCGATGACCACAGGGGACGGGTGCGCGCCGACGAGCTGCTCGGGGTCGAGCGGCTTGCCCCACGGCGCCTCTACCCGGATGACGTCGGCACCGAGCCGATCGGCGATCTCGCACATTCGCTCACCGAAGAACCCGTTCACGCCGATGACCACCGGGTCGCCCGGCCTCACCACGTTCACGAACGCCGTCTCCATTCCCGCAGAGCCGGTGCCGCTGATCGGCAGGGTGAGCGCGTTCGACGTCATGAACACTCGGCGGAGCCGTTCCATGGTCTCGTCGAGGATGTCCAGGAACGACGGATCCAGATGTCCGAGCACCGGGTGAACCAGCGCTGCGGTCGCTTCCGGGTATGGGTTGGACGGGCCCGGACCCATGAGGATCCGATCGGCGATAGGCGGCATGGCGCCGATCCTGGCAGGCGCGCGCAACCGGCGCCAGCGCGCGGGCTCC
>JAJZJT010000017.1 GCA_021809995.1 Actinomycetes bacterium | reverse complement strand
CGGTGCCCGAGTCGCCGGTGCCCCGCGAGCCGGCCCGCGACAGGTCGGCCTGCTCCGGGTCGTCTCCACCGGCTCTGCCACCGCCGGCCACGGCTCCGCCACCGCCGGCCACGGCACCACCGCGTGCCGGCAACGCCACCGCCACCGCCACCGCGGCGGCCGCCACGACGGCACCGCCCACCACCATGGCGAGGTCGAGGCCGCTCACGAAGGCGCTGACTGCGGCCGTCCGGAGCGCGGCCCCCAGAGCGCCGCCGACGTGCTGGGCGACCGCCTGGGCACCGCCCAGCGAGCCGAGCACCAGCACGACCGCCGAGTGCGGTGCCGACGCCTTGGCGAGCAGCGGGGCGAGGTGTGACTGGTAGCGGGTGGCGAGCAGGCTCCCGAGCACGCCGACGCCGAGCGCACCGCCGATCTGGAGCCCTGCCGAGTTCGTGGCCGAGCCCACGCCTGCTCGATCAGGGGGCAGGGATCCCATGATCGACTCGGTGGACGGGGCGAAGGCGAGGCCCGTCCCGAGCCCGAGCAGAGCGAAGCCGGGCAACGCCGTTGCGTACGTGCCGTGCACGCCCGTCCGGGCCAGCGCGAACAGGCCACCGGCGATGAGCCCCATCCCGACGGTCACGACCACCCGCGTCCCGAGCCGCTCGGCGAGCACACTCGAGAGCGGAGCGGCGACGAGCAGGATGCCGGCGATGGGCATGATCCGTAGGCCGGCCTGGAGCGGGCTGTAACCGAGGGCGAACTGCAGGTACTGGGTCAGCAGGAACAACGAGCCCATCAGGGAGAAGATCACGAGCGCCATGGCCACCATGGCCACCGAGAACCGTCGCGACCGAAAGAACGCCAGCTCGAGCATGGGATGCGCCGTGCGGTGCTCCCAGCGGACGAAGCCGGTGAGCACGGCGAGCCCCCCGACGATGGCGCCGAGCACGTAGGGCGATGTCCACGAGCGGTTCGGCGCCTCGATGATGCCCCACAGGAGCAGCACCATGCCGCCGATCGAGAGGCCCGCTCCGACGGGGTCCTGCGGCGAAGCGGTCTCCTGGCGGGAGTTCGGGACGAGCCACACGGCGGCGACGATTCCGAGGGCGGCGATCGGGACGTTGATGAGGAAGACCGAGCCCCACCAGAAGTGGGTGAGCAGCCACCCGCCGACGATCGGGCCGATGGCCAGGCCGAGGCCGGTGGTCCCCGACCAGATGCCGATGGCTCGAGCCCGCTCCCGGGCGTCCACGAACACGTTGGTGAGGATGGACAGGGTCGACGGCATGATGGCTGCCGCGCCGATCCCCATGAACGCGCGGGCGCCGACCAACATGCCCGTCGTCTGCGAGAACGCCGAGGCCGCCGAGCCGGCGGCGAAGACGACAAGGCCAGCGAGGAACACCCACTTGCGCCCGAACCGGTCGCCGAGGCTCCCCTGGACGAGCAGGAGCCCGGCGAAGACGACGGCATAGGCGTCCATCACCCACTGGAGCCCGCTGGAGGACGCGTGCAGGTCCCGCACGAGGGTGGGCAGGGCCACGTTCAACACCGTGTTGTCGAGGCTGACGATGAGCAGGCTCACGCACAGCACCGCGAGCGTCGCCCAACGCGTCGAGCCCGCGCGCGGTTCCCTCATGGGTCCCAGCCTGCACCCGAACCCGTCCGGTGACCAGGGTCCAAGGTCCCAAGTTCGGCGGCGACCAGGGCGGGAGCGCGCGCCGGGGCGTGCCCGGGAAGGGGCCCGGCGGAGCACCCCTCCCCTGCCGCCGGGGGCTCACGCCTCGTCGGGCGCCCCTTGGTACCCCGAGGGGATGACGATGAAGAGGCCCTCGGCCTCGGCGATGCGGGCGCCCGCCACGGCCGCCTCACCCTCGAGGAAGAGCTTGCGCCCGTCACGCCGGCGCAGCCGGGCACGGAACTCGATCTCCTCGTGCATGGGCGTCGGTGCGCGGTAGGAGACCGACAGCCGCCCGGTGTAGGCGGGCAGGTTGAGGATGTCGAGGACGAAGCCCAAGGTGTCGTCGAAGATGGCGGCGACGACACCACCGTGGGCGCGGCCCGGCGCTCCCTCGAAGGCGGCGCCGAGCGTCACCCGGGCCACGGCGTCGTCGCCCTCCCGGTGCACGCGGATGGCGATCCCGAGCGGATTGGCGAGGCCCGACACGATGCAGTCCGGGAAGTGGTCGAGGACGTCGCCGTCGGCAGGAACATGGTCGAACCGCCGGCGCTTCATCGTGCCCACGGGGCGCGCCCGGGGAGGCGCCGCCTCGACCTCGGCGAGTGCGCCGTCGGCGGCGGACGCGAGGCGCTCGAGCAAGTCGTCGTCGACGTCGTGGGCGACGATGGCGTGCCCGAGACGCCGGAGCGACGTCGCCGCCGCGAGACGCGCCGTCGACGCGACACCGGCGAGCTCGCCGCTTCCGCGTGCCTCAGGCTCGTCTCCGGTCCGGTCACTGGCCATGTGGTCTCCTCGCCGGCCGTCGATGCCGGTCGCCTCCGCTGGGTCCCCTCGCCGGCCGTCCCACTTCGACGAGGGCGCTGGTCACCCTAGCGAGGCCACCGGACCCGGCCGCGCCCACCGGACCAAACCACCACCCGGCACGTCGTCGTCGTGGGCAGGCCTCCGCTCCGGGACGTCGTCGTCCTGGGGACCGTGCTGAGGCCGCCCAGGCGGCGCGTCGGCGCGAACGTGGCCCTCGGTCCCAGGGGGAGCCCGACCTCGTGGCCGAGGCTCAGGTCACGTGCTCGGTCCCGCCCGGGGGCGCAGCAGACGGTCCCCCCACTCCTCCCGCATCTGGCGTGTCACGCGGTGCTCGACGATGAAGGCCACGAACGGGACGAAGCCGGCGGCGACGACGAGGACGATCCGGCCGAGCCGCCAGTGTGCCTTGCGAGCGAGGTCGGCCCCCGTGATCAGGTAGACGATGTAGAGATAGCCGTGGAGCGGGGCGACCACGACGGCGACCTGGGGGATGTTTGCCGCGTACTGGAGCGGGATCGCCACGAACACCAGGAGGAAGAGCATCGTGCCGACGACATAGGCCATCACCCGGTAGCGGGCGAGCGCCCGCCGCAGGGGTGCAAGCTCCTCCGCCGTCAGCAGGTCGCCGGGGGTGCTCACCCGCGTCGCTCGCCCTGCTCGACGCGGGGGGCGACCCGTTCCCGGGCACGTCCGGGAACGGGCGAGCACGGGGCACCGGACACGGAACGCCCTGCTCCGGGGCACCGGGGACCGCTGGAACCAAGCACGGGCCGATGGTACCGCCAGCCGGGTCGGGGCCGGGCGCGACGCGTCGCACCGTCTGCCTACCCTGGGGCCATGAGCACCACCACCGCCTCCCGCGCCGCCCCACCGGTCGACGTCCGGGTGTCGCCGCGCCGGAAGAAGACGGCCGGCGCCCACTGGGAGGGCGACCGGATCGTCGTCGTCGTGCCGGCCCACCTACGTGGCCGGGCTCGTGACTCGATGGTCGACGAGCTGGCCCGGAGGCTCGCCACCCAACGTCCGCTGCTGCACGCCTCGGATGACGAGCTCGTCGAGCGAGCGACGGTGCTCGGACGGCGCTACCTCGACGGCGTCACCCCCGCGTCCATCCGCTGGTCGTCGCGCCAGCGCGCCCGCTGGGGCTCGTGCAGCCTGCACAGTCGCGAGATCCGGATCTCGGACCGGCTCCGGGTGGTGCCCGAGTGGGTGCTCGACGGCGTGATCGTCCACGAGCTCGCCCACCTCCTCGTCCCCGACCACTCGCCGCGCTTTCGCGCGCTCGAGCGGCGCTACCCGCGCCAGGGAGACGCCGAGGTCTTCCTGAGCGGCTTCGCCCTCGGGCTGCGCTCGGGCGAACCGACGCCGGGCGAGCTGGCAACCGACGGGTCGGGACTGCCGGACGACGACCGCGGGCCGTGGGTGAGCTGACGCACCGTCAGCACGAGCCCGTCCGACGGGCTACAACAGTGGCGTGCCCGCAGCCCTGGCCGTCGTCGCCGCGCTGGTCAACGCCGTCACCTCGGTGCTGCAGCGCCTGGGCGTCGAGTCGGCACCGCCGTCGGCGGCCCTCCGGCTCGGGCTGCTGGCCCACGCCGTACGCCGCCCCGTGTGGCTCGTCGGCTTCGCCCTCATGCTCGTCGAGTTCGGCCTGCAGGCCATCGCCCTGCGCTTTGGTCAGCTGAGCCTCGTCCAGCCCCTGCTCACCACCGAGCTGCTCTTCCTCGTGGCGATCCTCGGGACCTGGTTCCACTTCTCGATCGGGTGGCGCGAGTGGGCCGGTGCCGCTGCAGTGGTGGCCGGGCTGGGAGGCTTCTTCGCCACTGCCCGGCCCTCGGGCGGGCACCACCTCGCCACGGCATCGACCTGGGTCGTCGCGTCGGTCGTCACCGTCGCCTGCATCGCCGGCTTCGTCGTGGCAGGGACCCGTGGACCGCGCTGGTGGCGCGCCGCGTCTTTCGGCGCCGCGACCGCGTTGACCGCTGCGTACAGCGCCTCGCTCACCAAGGCGACCACGACGTACGTCTCCGAGGGCTGGGGCCACGTCTTCACGCACGCCCAGCCGTACCTGCTCGGCGTCGCCGGCGTCGCCACCGTCTTCCTGCTCCAGAACGCCCTCCACGCCGGACCGATCGCCGCGTCGCGCACGACCCTCATCACGCTGAACCCCCTGGCCAGCATCGGCCTCGGCGTCGGGCTCTTCGGGGACCGCCTGGCCAGCGGCGGCACGGCCACGGCTGCTGAGGCGGCGTCCCTCGCGGTGCTCGTGGCCGGGGCCGCCGTCCTCGCCCGTTCTCCCCTGGTGTCCGGAACGCCCGGGGACCTCGCCAGCGAGGACGAGCTGCTCGGGACCGCCCGACAGCGGGTCAGCCCGTGAGGACCCGTGCGCCCGTCCGGGTGCCGGGGCGCAGGCGCACCGGGGGCACCGCGTCACGGGCTCCCGGCCACCGGTTCGCCGCAGCCCGCACGAGCGCAGCGGGCAGGTCGAGCTCGCCGTCGCCGACGGCCCGGCGCATGGCGCCGAGGAGCGAAGCCGTGGCCAGGGCGTCGCCGAGGGCGCTGTGGTGGTCCTCCCACACGAGGCCGAAACGATCGCAGCAGTCCGCCAGGCTCGCCTGACCGCGCAGGTCGAGCCGTTGCCGAGCGACGCGGAGGGTGTCGACGAGCTCCACCGGCGAAGGTGGGGTCCCCGCTCCCGCACGCGTGCACTCGGCAGCAAGGAAGGCCAGGTCGAACCGCCCGACGTTGTGCCCGACGAGCACCCGCCCAGAAAGCAGGTGGGCGAGGTAGGGCTGGACGTCGGCGAAGGAAGGGGCGCCGACGAGCATGTCGGCGGTGATGCCGTGCACGTGAGTGGGGCCGGGGTCGCGGCCCGGGTCGAGGAGCGTGGCGAAGCAGCTGAGGACCTCGCCGTCGGCGGCGAGCACGACCACGGCGAGCTCGACCACCCGGTCGCGCTCCGGCGAGAAGCCCGTCGTCTCGACGTCGACGACGGCGAAGCCTCCGACCGGTAGTGCCGGTGCAGCCGGTGGGGTCGCTCGGCCGACGTCCACCACGTCGCCCCCCCGAGCCCGGTTCATGCCGATGTCGCGTGCAGGCGTGCGAGCTCCTCTTCGACCTCGCGGGCATGGCGCTCGGCGTCCTCACGGGCCCGACGCGGGCTCCATCGCCCCTTGGTCAGGAAGATGGTCGGCACGAAGAGGACCATGCCGCCGATGCACACCCAGAACCAGTGCTGCCACTGCGCGGGCGACCGGCCGACGGCACGCTGCAGCGCAGTCAGGTGGGCCTGGTTGGCCGACAGGTAGTCGAGCTGCTTCTGGTACGGGACCACGAGGGTGAGAAGCTGCTTCTGGTAGGTCAGCAGCTCACCGAAGACCTTCGGCCCGAGCTGCTTCTGGGCGGCGGCGATGTCGGGGCCGCTCGGCGTCTGGCCCTTCAGCGAGGCCGCCGTGAGCGGCGCCACGACGGCCGCGTTGGCGGGCTGGTTGAGGGTGTCGAGCAGAGCGGTGTGCTTGGTGGCGAAGGCGACCGAGTCGGCGTGCTCGACGAGGAACTTCTGGACGGCGGGCGTGGCGTAGGGCTGGTTGTCGACCACCGGGCTCACCGACGAGATCACCATCGGCAGGAAGATGAACGAGATGCCCACGACCAGGCGCAGGATCCAGCCCCACAGGGCGAGCCCCGTCCCGACGAGGGCGGGGTTCTTCGCCTCGACGGTCTCCGTGTAACCCGCCATCCACGGCGCGTAGGCGATCGACAAGCCCGACGCCAGGAAGATCTCGATGACGACGAGCGTGTAGTACCCGGTGTGAGCGTTCCCGGCCTGGGCCAGGAAGACGACGAGCAGGGCGCCGGCGACGAGCGTGCCGCCGAGCATGAAGGGCTTGCGCACCCGCAGGCGGTCCGAAAGGGCCCCGAAGATGACCAGGGCGACGGCGTCGGCCCCCCAGAACCACGTGTTGAGCCCGTTGGCCTGGGTGACGGTGAAGTACGAGCCGTTGGCGTTCTTGAAGGTCGTCGAGAAGTAGATGGTGAAGAAGCCCGACGCCGCGAAGTAGACGAGCAAGAAGATCGAGATGCCGACCGCCGAGCCGACCAGGTCCCACTTGAGGATCTGGCGCCACGGGCGCTGTGTCGCCTCGACCAGCTCCTGGTCGGAGAGGCCCCGCGACCGAGCCTCGACGAGCGTCTGGTCGCGTACCGAGACCATCAGCTGGTCGCGCAGGCGCGGCGAGAGGTCCTTCAGGAAGAAGAGGGCGAGCACGAAGGCGCCGATCGCCGAGAGACCCGAGATGATGAACTGGCTCTGCCAGTCGCCGAAGTGACTGAGGGTGTGGTTGGCGACGATGCTCACGACGAGGCTGCCGGCCACCGGCCCGACGGTCCAGAACCCCATGGCCGACGCCCGGCCTAGCTGCGGGCTGAAGTCGCGCACGAGCGCAGGGGTCGCCACCAAGATGGCGCCCTCGACGAGCCCTATCGCCGAGATGACGACGGCGAAGCCCCACTCGCTCGACACGTTCGGCACGCCGACCGCGACGAGCAGGCCGACGATCAAGAGGCCGTAGATCACGACGTTCGAGCGCCCGAGGCGGTCGGTCTTGCTGGCCGGCAGGGAGGCGAAGGCGCCGATGAGGTTCGAGACGATGACGATCCCGACGTAGAACCCGAACGACATGTGGAACGACCGCAGGATGTTCGGGGTGACGCCGGTCTGCGTGTAGTACGTGTAGTAGAGGACGACGGTGGCCACGACGGCCAGGGCCAGGTAGCCCGACCGCTTGCCTGTCGTCGGGTACTGGTCCACCTCGTGGACGAGGAGGAACCGGTACAGGGCCCCGTGCCGGCTCGCCCCCCCGGGCTGCGGGACGGCGCCCGACGAGCGGGCGCTCGGCTCCTCCTCGGGCGGCTCGGACGTAGGCACGTCGGATGCCATGCGCGCTCCTCGGGTCACGGTGTCTGGATGGCGGCCGACCAGCTCGGCCCGGCGCTGACCGTACCGCATCGGCGTCACGGCGGGCGTGATCGTCCATGCCCCGCCGCGCCCACGACCGCGGCGCTCGGGGACGACCCCGGCTCAACCCGGGCCGCGCTCGTGCCGATGGTTGACAGGTGAGCGTCGTCGCCGGCCACCGCTCCCGCCTCGGCGTCGCGCCACTGGGGCGGCCGCTGCCGGACACGCAGGCACCGGTCACCAGTCGGCGCCTCCCCGCCGCGGCGCCCGTGCGCAACCGGCTCTTCCCGAAGACCCGCTCGTGGTTCGCGCTCGACGCCCCGCTCGAGCTCCTCAGCGCGCAGTCGGTGCTCCGCATCCTGGCCGGCCTCGGGTGGCTGGCGTGGCCGTGCGCCTGGGCCCTCTCCGGTGCCGGCTCTCGCCACCTGGCCCTCGCCGCAACGGCAACCATCGCGGGCGTGGCGGTGTGGGCAACCATCGTCGTACGGCGGAGCCTGTCCGTCGTCACCATGGGTGCGGTGGTCGCCTTCGCAACAGCCAACGTGGGGCTGCTGGCCTGGATGGGAGCGACCACCGGTGTCGCTGTGGTGGCCGGTGTCTCGGCCGTCCCCCTCGGGCTGTTCGTGGCGTTCTTCTGGGGACGAACCGCCGCCGCCGCCTACGCGTCCGCCGCCGGCTGCGCGCTGGCGGCCGGGCTCGCACCGGCCGTGGGCGCCTGGCGCGCCACGGGGGTGGCCGCGCTGGCCGAGGTTCCGATCGCCGGTTCGATGCTGGCGGTGGGCCTGCTCGTCCAGGCAGCCCGGCGCCAGCACGCCACCGACCCTGAGACCGGCCTGCTCAACGGGTCGGGGCTCACGGACCGGCTGCGGTCCTGGACGACCTCGGAAGACGGGCTGGGGAGCGGGGTCACGCTCGCGGTCTTGCGTCTGCGGGGCATCGAGGACGCCCGTGAGGCGCTCGGCTTCCGGGTCGGGACCGAGCTCCTGCGACGTGTGGTCGAGGACGTCGGACAGGTGGCCCCCAGCCGCTCCCTCATCGCCCGCCTCGGCGTCGACGAACTGGTCGTGGCCGTTCGAGACGACCACTCCGACCCTGGCCACGGGCAGGTCGTCACGCACGACGGCCGAGTCGCCGCGCTTGCCCGCCGCCTGGTGGCGACAGTCGGGGCCGGCTGCTACCTGGTCGACGGGGTCGAGGTCGTCCTCCGGGGCCATGTCGGCACCGTCGTGACCGCGACCGGGACCGAGGTCGCCGAAGCCGTGCGCCAGGCCTCGCTCGGCGCCGCCCGTGCGGCTGCGTCCGGCCAGCCGCACGTCGCCTGGGACGGTGGTTCACCGGGGATGACCGCCGCAGACCTGGCGCTCGTCTCCGACCTCCGGCGGGCCGCCGACCGTGACGAGCTCTGGGTCGCCTACCAGCCCCAGGTGGACGCCACGACGGGACGGCTCCGCGCCGTCGAGGCCCTCATGCGATGGTCGAGCCCCACCCACGACCAAGTCCCCCCGGGACGGTTCATCCCCTTGGCTGAGCGCACGGGCCTGGTCGACGACCTGACCAGGTGGCTACTGCCGGTCGTCCTCGACGCCCAGGCGCGCTGGCGCCGCCTCGGCTTCGACCTCCCCGTGTCGGTGAACGTGTCGGCCGCCAGCCTCGCCGATGGCGACCTGGCGGCGCGCATCGTCTCCGAGCTCGACGCCCGGGAGCTCCCGCACGGCTGCCTGACCGTCGAGGTGACCGAGACGGTCGCCGCCGATCCCGTCCAGGCGCTCGCCGTGCTGGGGCCACTCCGGACGGCCGGGATACGCGTGTCCGTCGACGACTTCGGCACGGGGTTCACGTCGCTCGCCGCCCTGCCCATGCTGCCGCTCGACGAGCTCAAGATCGACCAGCACTTCGTGCGGCGCGCCCTGGCGTCGCCGGCGGACACGGCGATCATCAGCGCCGTCGCGGCCCTCGGCGCGGACCTCGGGCTCGACGTGGTCGCCGAAGGGGTCGAGGACGGGGAGCTCGCCGACCACCTCCGCGCCCTCGGCGTCGACCTGTTGCAGGGGTACCACTTCTCGCGCCCGGTCACCGAGGAACAGTTGCTCGCCCTGGCGACCTCGGGACCGGAGGGAGTCGTCCTGCCGGTCCCCGGGGCTCCTGCCCCGGCGTGACCTCCGGCCCCAGCGTGAGCTCCTGCCCCGGCCCGGGCCCGGTCGGCCGCCGGGCGGCCGCCGGTCGGCCGGTCAGCCGCCGAGCACGGCGCGGGCGAGCCGCTCCTCGAGTGCCGGGGTGTCCCACCACGACAGCTGGAGCTGCTTGGCCCGGCGGAAGTAGAGCTGGCTGTCGAACTCGACGGTGAACCCGATGCCGCCGAAGACCTGCTGTGCCATGGCCGTGACGTCGCGGAAGACGTCGCACGCCACCAGCTTCGCCATGGGGGCGAGCGCGGACACGTCCCTCCCTGCGGCCGCTGCCCACGCCGCCTCGTGCACGAGCACCTCGGCGCCGTCTACGGCGGTGACGGCGTCGGCG
The DNA here is from genome assembly GCA_021809995.1 of Actinomycetes bacterium. Classification (GTDB taxonomy): domain Bacteria; phylum Actinomycetota; class Acidimicrobiia; order Acidimicrobiales; family RAAP-2; genus JAJZJT01. The sequence continues at coordinate 8,301 of JAJZJT010000017.1, read as the reverse complement.
AGATAGTGGGCGATCGCCTGGAAGGCGCCGAGCGGCTTGTCGAACTGACGCCGGTCCTTGGCGTACTGGACGACGAGCTCGAGAGCCGAGCGCGCCCCGCCCACCGCCTGGGCGGCAGCGAGGACGGCGGCCTGCTCGACCACCGCGTCCCACGTCGCCCATCCGGAGCCGACGGGGCCGATGCGGTCCGCCAGGGAGACGCGCACGCCCTCGAGCCGGACCTGGTACTGCGTATCCGAGGCCAGCGAGTACTGCTGGACCAGCGAGACCCCTTCGGTCCTCGGGTCGACGAGGAAGAGGTCGACATCGGTGGGCCCCTCCCCCGTCCGGGCGAGCACGACGAGCCGGTGCGCCGCGGCGGCGAACGCCACGTGGCGCTTGGTCCCCTCGAGCACGACGGTCTCCCCGTCGAGCCGAGCCGTGGCGGTGACGCCTTCGGGCCCGAAGCCGCCGTCGGGCTCGAGCCAGGCTGGGGTGAGGACCACGCTCCCGTCGGCGACGGACGGGAGCAGCCGCTCGCGCTGCTCGTCGGTTCCCGCCCTGGCCAGGACCTCCCCGCACAGCACGGCGCTGACGAAGTGCGGGGTCGGCGCGAGGGCGCGTCCGAGCTCCTCGTAGAGGACGACGCCCTCGAGGGCGGTCATGCCGGTGCCGCCGTGCGCCTCGGGGAGCAGCAGCCCGATCAGGTCGAGCGACGCCAGCTGCTGCCACAGGGGCGGCGGGTAGCCGAGCGGGTCGTCCTCGAGGGAGCGAACGACTGACAGCGGGCACGTCGTCTCCAAGACGCCGCGCACCGTCGTCCGCAGGAGCTCCTGCTCGGTAGAGAAGTCGAGGTCCAGCACGTGGTCAGCCCTCCTCGGGCACGGCGCCTATGGGCACCAGCGGTCACCGGTCCGCTCCCACGGGTTGTCGTCTGGGCCGAGGGGGAGCGCGGCCTCGGCCCGGCACGTCGTCTTGGCCTCCCGGTCCACCGACAGCGCGACGTCGAGCGCGACCCAGCCGCACCCGGTCGTGTCGACGCCTGCTTCGACCACCGTGCCGGCGAGCACCATGGTGTCCCCGGGGAAGACCGAGCCGTGCATGCGGAAGCGCATCCGGCGCAGACGCCCGTGGGGACCGGTCCAGTCGGTGACGTACCGCTCGAACCAGGCTGCCTGGCTCGGCGTGTTGAGGAAGATGTCGCGCGTCCCGTTGCGGGTGACGGCGAACTCGTGATCGTGGTGCATCGGCCGCCAGTCACGCGTGGCGAGGGCCCCCAGCACCACGGTGGTCGCCGTCACCTGGTGCCGGAGCTCTGGCAGCGCCGTGCCGACGGGCGCGTCGGCGTGGAGGAGGCGGGGCGTGATCACGAACCGTCGGCCTCTCCGCCGCCTTCCGCCGGGCGTCGCCGATAGCCGAAGCCCGTGTAGGACTCGACGGCGACCAGGGCGTCGTGCTGGTTGCGGTACTCCACGTCGATGGCCCAGAAGCGCCCCGTGCCGAGCCGGGTCCGCTTCTCCTCGCTCACCGACCGGAGCACCTGGAGCGTGACCAGTCGGTCGCCCATCCTCACGGGTTCGTGGAACACGATCGTGTTGTCGGTCATGACGGCCTCGGGCAGCCCGAAGTGGTCCTTCAGGTCGAAGTGCACCTGGAGCGGGAGGACGTCGGAGGTGCGACCGGGGGCCCAGTGGTGCGGGCGGAACCACACCGACACCATCGTCGGCGGGGCGACCGGTCCCCCGGTCACCTCGTCGGCCACGGCATCGTCCCAGTAGAGCGGGTTGCCGTTCTCCACGGAGGCACAGCTCGTCCACACGTAGCCCCGCTCGACGGGGAAGTCGGACTGCGTCCGGTACTGGGCGACGCCGATCCGCTCGGGGACGGGCGCACCCATCGGGTCCGTCATGCCACGACTCCGTCTCGGCAGAGCTCAGCGACGCGCGTCACGTCGAGACCGGCCTCGGCGAGCACCTCCGCCGCGTCGCTCGTCGCCGGGGCGGGAACGACGACGGGTCCGCGCGGCCGGACCATGCCCGCCAGCACCGGGGCGACCTGGCGGAACGTGCGCTCGGGGGCGCCGGCCACCGTCGCCTCGACGAAGGCTCCCCGCGCTGCGAACTGGGGATCGGCGACGACCTCGGCCGTCGACTGCACCGGGGCGACGCAGGCATCCTCCGTGTCGAAACGCTCGAGCCACTCGGCCCGGCTCCGGGTGGCGAAGGCGCGGGCGAAGTCGGCCCGCATGGCGACCTGGACCTCGTCGTCGAGCTGGTGCGCCGACCACTGCTCACAGCCGAGGACCCGGCACAGTGCGGCGAAGAAGCGCGGCTCGATGGCGCCGACGGCCAGCCACGCACCGTCTGCCGCCTGGTAGCAGGCGTAGCAGGCGTAGCGTCCGGAGGTGATGCCCGAGCCGTGCCCGGCCGGCGTCCCGGTGGCGAGGTGCTCGTCGACGGCCAGCGAGGTGAGCCACAGCACGCCGTCGGCAACCGACACGTCGAGGTGGGTGCCTCTTCCGCCCTGCGCCCGCCCGAGCAGGGCGGCCATGACGGCGAGCGCGGCGTGCATGCCGCCGGCGGCTGCGTCGGCCACGGTTGCCCCGGGCAGCGGTGGCCCACCGTCTCCCCGCGGCTCGCTGGCCCAGAGGTAGCCGCCCACTGCCAGGTAGTCGATGTCGTGGCCGGCGGCCCCCGCCCGCGGGCCGTCCTGGCCGTAGCCGGAGGTCGAGCAGAGGACGACCCCGGGGTTGGCGGCCGACAGCACGTCGTAGCCGAGCCGGAGACGGTCGAGGGCGCCGGGCCGGAAGCTCTCGACGACCACGTCGCTGACGCGCACGAGGGCGAGCAGCGCGTCACGGCCGTCCGGGTGCCGGAGATCGAGGTGGAGCCGGCGCCAGTAGCGCTGGGCGGCGTACGCGTGGGCGGGCGGCACGACGGGCTCCACGCCGCGGCCGGGGACCGGAGCCACCTTCACGACGGTCGCTCCGTAGTCGGCGAGGATCCGTGTGCAACGCGCCGCGGGCCCGACCGTCGAGCAGTCGACCACCCGCACCCCCTCGAGCGGACCCGACGGCGCGCTCGGCGCGGCTGTCCGCCTTCGCCCCCGGGTCCGTCCGTCGGTCGGACCGGCGCCACCTGCGGGTGCGACCATCCGCTCAGAAGTTCTTCGGCAAGCCCAGCTTTCGCCGGGCGATGATGTTCTTCTGGATCTCGGAGGCGCCACCACCGATCGTGTCGATCACCGTGTAGCGGTAGGTCGACTCGGCACGGCCCGACATGGGCGCGTCCGCGGTCCGGACCCGGAGCTGGCTCCCGGGCCCGGCCAGGTCCATCGACGCGTCGGCGAGCCGGCGCGAGAACTCGGTGGTGTAGAGCTTGTACTCGGACGCCTCGGCCGTGGGAGCCGCCCCGCCCCGGGCAGAGCAGAAGACGAACTTGAGCCCCAGCACGCGCGCCACCTCCGCCTGGGCGTGGAGACGGGCGAGCCTGCGGCGGACCACCGGGTCGTCGCGCAGCGGGACGCCGTCGCGCCGGGCCGTGGCGACGTGCTCGGTCAGCAGCTCGAGGCGCTGGGCCACCGGCGAGAACGTGAACATCGTGAACCGCTCGAGGTCGAGCGCTTCGGAGATGTACTGGAACCCGCGGTTGACCTCGCCCACGACGTAGTCGTCGGAGACCCAGACATCGTCGAGGTAGACCTCGTTGGTCCGCTCGTCGCCCATCGTCCAGATCGGCCTGACCGTGATGCCGGGGTCGTCCATCGGCACGAGGAACAGGGTGATCCCGTGGTGCTTGGGCGCCCCGGGGTCGGTCCGGGCACCGACCCAGTACCAGTCGGCGAAGTGCGCGGACGTCGTCCACGTCTTCTGCCCGTTGAGCCGCCAACCGTCGCCGTCTCGCACGGCCTTGAGCTGCATGGAGGCGGCGTCGGAGCCGGCGTTGGGCTCCGAGTACCCGACGGCGAACTCGACCTCGCTGCGGAGGATCTTGGGGAGGAACTCGCGCTTCAGGCGCTCGCTGCCGTGGCGGATGATCGTCTTGCCGATGATGCCGACGCCCTTGCCGATCTGGGGCCCGCCCCGGCGGGCCAGAGCTTCGTTGAGCAGGTACTCGTAGATGCCGTCTCCGTCGGAGCCGCCGTGCTCCACCGGCCAGGTGATGCCGAGCCAACCCTGCTCGCCGAGCTTCGCCATGAAGGCGCGCCGTGCCGGGGTGTCCACGATCTGTGCCATGTTCTCGCGGGTGACGTCGAAGACCTCGGGGTCGTCGTTGGCGTCGAGGAAGGCCTCGACCTCGGCGACGAACGCCTGCTGCTCTGAAGTGAACTCGAAGTCCATCCGCGCCTCCCCGTCGCCGGCTGGCAGGGCCGGCCGCCCGCGGCCACCGGCACGTTCCTGACTCTCCGTCAGATACGGTGGTCATCATAGGATGGGCGGGGACGGTGAGCCAGCACGACGCCGGACCACCCGTCGAGCCGGCTCGCACGGGGCTCGCAGCGGCTCGCCGCCCGGGTCGTGGGGCCGCTCCGACACCGAGACCGAAGGGAACGTCAGGTCCATGAGAGGGATCGTCAGCATCGCCGGCTACGTGCCCTACCGCCGGCTGGAGCGCTCCTCGGTCACCGACTTCTTCGGCAAGGGAGGCGGAGCAGGGACACGGGCGGTCGCCGGCTTCGACGAGGACACGACGACGATGGCCGTCGAGGCCGGCCGGGCCGCCCTCGACTCGTGCCCCACGGGCCGATCGTCCGTGTTCTTCCCCGGCGACGAGCCGATGGCCGTATGGCTTTCGACGGCGTCACCTGCCTACCTCGACAAGACGAACGCAACTGTTCTCCACGCCGCGCTCGGCCTCCCCGAGGAGGCGTCCGCCTACGACTTCGGCGGTGCCCTGCGCTCGGCGACAGGGGTGCTCAACGCCGCGCTCGACGGGAGGGGGACCGTCCTCGTCACCGTGGCGGACCGACGCGACGGGCTGCCGACCTCGGTCGACGAGCAGGCCGCGGGCGACGCTGCCGCAGCGGTCCTCGTCGCCGACGACGGGCCCGGCACCCCGGTGATCGCCGAGCCGCTGGCGCGGGCCTCCCTCACCACGGAGCTGCTCGAGCGGTGGCGGGCGCCCGGTGAGGCGTGCTCGTCGGTGTGGGAGGAACGGCTCGCCGAAGGCTGGTACGCGGCACTCGGCCAGCGTGCGTGGGAGCGCGCGCTCGCGGCGGCCGGCATCGACGGTGGCGGCATCGACCGAGCCGCGGTGGTCGGCATGCACGGCCGGGCCGTCGCCGCCGTACGTCGGTCGCTCGGCGTACGACCGGGCGCTCTCGCCGACGACCTCACGGCGACGGTCGGCCAGTCGGGGTCAGCGCACGGTGCGCTCGTCCTGGCCTCGCTGCTCGAGCAGGCCGAACCGGGCGAGACGATCGCCCTCGTCTCGCTGGCCGACGGCGCCGACGTCGCGTTGTTCCGGACGACCGCGGCGGTGGCCGTCTGGCGTCCGGTCGCACCCGTCGCCGACCAGGTGGCGAGCGGAGCGCCGATCGACTACGCGCGCTTCTTGGCCTGGCGGGGCATGGTGACGCCGGAGCCGCCACGCCGACCACAGCCGGCGCGGGTGTCGTCGGCGGCGGCCAGCCGGTCGGTCCCGTGGAAGTACGGCTTCGTCGGGACGCGAGACCGGTCCTCGGGCATGGTGCACCTGCCCCCGGCCCGGGTGTCCGCGAGCGGGGGTACCGTCGACGACATGGAGCCGGCTCCCCGAGCCGACGACCTGGCGACCGTGGCGACGTTCACGGTCGACCGGCTCGCCTACTCGCCCAGCCCGCCCGTCGTCTTCGCAGTCGTCGACTTCGACGGCGGGGGCCGCTTCCCCGTCGAGCTCACCGACGTCGACCCCGATGGCGTGGCCATCGGGCAGCGCGTGCGCATGACGTTCCGTCGGCTCTACTCGGCCGAGGGCATCCACGACTACTTCTGGAAGGCGACGCCGGTCCGCTCGGCTCCGTCGGCCGCCGCGACGAGGAGCTGAGGAACGTGGCTTCACATGGGATCAAGGACCGGGTGGCCATCGTGGGCATGGGGTGCACACGCTTCGCCGAGCACTGGGACAAGGGCCTTGACGACCTCATCGTCGACGCCGCCACCGACGCGCTGGAGAGCGCGGGGACGACGAAGGAGGACGTCGACGCCTACTGGCTCGGGACCGCCCAGTCGGGGATGAGCGGGATCACCCTTGCCCGACCGCTGCAGCTGACCGGCAAACCGGTCACGAGGGTGGAGAACTACTGCACGACCGGATCGGAGGCCCTGCGCGCCGCGGCCTACGCGGTCGCGTCGGGCGCCTACGACGTCGCCATGGCCGTCGGCGCCGAGAAGGTCAAGGACGCGGGCTACCAGGGGCTCAACGCCTTCCCCGTGCCCGGGGACGGCACGGCGCGCACGCTGACCGCCGCCGCCATGTTCTCGATGGTCGCCCCCGCCTACGCCAAGCGGTACGGGGTCGGCGAAGACGAGCTCCGCGAGGTGCTCGCCCGCATCGCCGCGAAGAACCATGCCAACGGTGCGCTCAACCCCCGTGCGCAGTTCCGTAAGCCGGTCTCGCCCGAGGCCGTCTGCGCCTCGCCCAGGGTCGCGGGGACCCTCGGTGTGCTCGACTGCGCCGGCGTGGCCGACGGCGCGGCGGCGGCCGTCGTCGTCCGCGCCGAGGACGCCCACCGGTTCACCGACCGCCCGCTGTACGTGAAGGCGCTGTCCTTCGTGGCCGGCAGCGGCTCGGGCCTGATGGACGCGGACTACGACTACACGTGGTTCCCCGAGTGCGCGACGGCCGCTGCGGATGCCTACGCCCAGGCCGGAATCATCGAACCTCGCCGCCAGCTCGCTCTGGCCGAGGTGCACGACTGCTTCACGCCCACCGAGCTCGTCCTGATGGAGGACCTCTGCTTCGCCGAACGCGGCACGGCCTGGCAGGAGGTGCTGGGCGGCACGTTCGAGCGCGACGGCGAGCTCCCCGTCAACACGGACGGGGGCCTCAAGAGCTTCGGCCACCCCGTCGGTGCCTCGGGACTGCGCATGCTCTTCGAGGCGTGGCTCCAGCTCCGCCACGAGGCGCCCGCCGAGCGCCAGCTCGACACCGATCGGACCCTCGCGTTGACCCACAACCTCGGGGGCTACCCGGGGGAGATGGTCTCCTTCGTGTCGGTGGTCGGGACCGAGCTGGGCTGATCCGGGAGGGGCTCCGAGCCACGTCCGACTGGTGGGACCACCCGAGCGCTCACCAGGCCGGAGCGTCCTCGAGGTCGACAGCCGGAACGGCGATCGTGTCGAGGACGTACTCGTCGTAGTAGCGCGTGTTGGCGACTAGGTTCTCGAAGGCGTCCTCGATGGGCTCACTGCGCAGCAGTGCGTCGCACACGGAGCATCCGTTTGCGAGCTCGACGACCTCACCGGTGAACCGGAGGCTCGCCTCCCGCTCCCGTCGGGCGAGCGGCGCGACGCCCCGTTCGTCGTACCAGGACGAGCCGAGCACCGAGGCGAGGAGCTCGACCACGCCCGACAACCGCACGAAGCGGTAGCGAGGGCCGACGTCTGCGTCCCGCCGTCGCCATCCCGCCGCGGTCGGCACCCGGTCCTCGACAGGCTCGGCCGCCGGGTCGTGGGCCAGGAGCCCGGCGATCACCATCGTCTCGCTGCCGCAGCGGTAGCACCGCTTGCGCATGCCCACCACATGGACGACGGCGACGCCGTCGGCCGGCGGAGGCAGCACTCGGAGCCGATCGGTGGGGACGGTGGACTCGGGGACGGTGGGCTCGGGGACGGTGGGCTCGGGGACGGCGGGCTCGGGGACGGTGGGCTCGGGGACGGTGGGCTCGGGGACGGCGGGCTCGCACAGCGTCAGGGGCGGCAGGACCTCCCGGGGCTCCTCGAAGTGCGGCCGCCGCAAGAACGGGGGCGGCTCGTCGTGGAACAGGTGAGCGGCGGCGCTCTCGACGGGGCCGAAGACGGCCTCGGCCACCGCAGGGTCGATGGTGGGAGGTTGGCCGACCACGAAGGTGGGGATGGGTGCGAACGCCTCTGCGGGGAAGTCGGGACGGCGATGCCCGAGGAGCTCGAGGGCCGGGTCGGGAGCTTCGGCGTCCTCGGCCTGCCCGGTCGTCACCTGCCCGGCTCCCGGCGTGCTCCCCGTTCCCGCAGCCCCGCGACCCGTCAGCCCCGTCGTCTCCGCATCGTCCCACAAGAGGACCGTCCCGGGCCCGGCCCCGGCCTCGGTCGCGGCACGGGCGCCGGCCGGCGCGCCGGCGCCGCCCTCCGGCGGGGACAGCCACGCA
>JAJZJT010000315.1 GCA_021809995.1 Actinomycetes bacterium | reverse complement strand
GCGCGTGCGTAAGGTTGCCGGCACCCGGGCGGTGGCGGAACAGTGCCGACCCGGCGGGCCCGCGCACCGCTGCGGGAGGAGGAGCCGGCATGGGACGACGAGTGGGACGACCTCGGCGCGTCGGCGTACTGGTGGCGAGCGCGGCCCTCGCTGCCGCGCTGCTCGCCGGGTGCTCGTCGGCCACCGGCAGCGCCGCCGGTACCACCCCGACCGAGCCGCCTCCGCCGGCCGTGCCCCACCCCTTCGGGCTCCTCACGTGCACGCCCCGTTACGGAGTCCGCTTCTGCCCCGGGGGCGGCAGCCGCCGCGTGCCGAGCTTCGACGGCGTGCCCCTCGACGCCGACGTGACGCTGCCGGCGACGGGACGCGGCCCGTTCCCGCTCATCGTCCTCCTCCACGGCCTCGGGCAGTCCAAGACGGCCTTCGAGGTCGACCACGTCGACACCTCCCCGGGTGCCGAGAACAACGTGGCACTCGCCTCGAACGGCTGGGCCGTGCTCAACTACACGGCACGGGGCTTCGGCGGCTCGTGCGGCACGGCGGCGTCACGGGCCGGCACGCCGGCGTGCGCCAAGGGGTGGATCCAGCTCGCCGACCAGCGCTACGAGATCCGCGACACGCAGTACCTGGCCGGCGAGCTCGTCGACGAAGGGTTGGTCCAGCCTCGGATCGCCGTCGCCGGTCTCTCCTACGGCGGCGGGCAGTCCCTCGAGCTCGCCGTGCTGAAGGACCGCGTCCGCCTCACGAACGGCACGCTCGTGCCCTGGGTCAGCCCGCTCCACCACGTGCCGATGTCGGTGGGCGCCGTCTTCGCCCAGTGGGCGTGGGACGACCTGGCCGACGCCCTCGTCCCGAACGGCCACCTGTCGGCGGCGGCGACCACGCCGGCGTCGGCCGACGTCTCGCCGATGGGCGTCCCCAAGCTGAGCTGGGACGCCCTTCTCTACGGCGTCACCACCGCGGGCTACCTGTCGCCGCCCGGCGTGGACCCCCGCAGCGACCTGACCACGTGGGAGCACGCGCTGGCCGCCGGTGAGCCGGCGACGGCCATCGACGCCGCTGCCCTGCACGAGGTCCAGACGTACAAGTCGGCCATCGGCATCCCCCTGCCACCGGGAGGGCCGGCACCGACGGTCATCCTGAACGGCTGGAACGACACGCTGTTCCCGGCGTCCGAGGCACTGCACTACGCGGCGCGCGTCACGGCGGCCCACGACCTCACGCCGATGCTGCTCCTGCTTGCCGACGTCGGCCACGGCTGGGCGGCCAACGACCCGGCCGTCACGGCCGCCGAGACGGCACGGGGCATCGCCTTCCTCGACGCGGTGGTGCGCCGCCGCACGCAGCCGGAGACCGGGGTGGTCGTCTCACCGACGTCGTGCACCGGTCCCGAGACGGGGACGACCGCGGGAAGCTCCCTCGCCGCGCTCCAGCACGGCACGGTGACGCTCACGGGGGCGAACGACCAGGTCGTCACCTCCTCCGGCGGCTCGACGGCCACGGCCACCCAGCTCAACCCGGCCTATGCCGGCAAGGCCTTCTGCCACGCCCTGCCCCCCGGCACGGCTCCCGGCACCGCCACGTACCAGCTGGCGGTCGGCTCACACCCTCGCACGCTCCTCGGCTCGCCGACGATCACCGCGACCCTGCACGTGGTCGGCAACTACCCCGAGCTGGTCGGCAGGTTGTGGGACGTGGCCCCCGACGGCTCCCGCCAGCTCGTCTCCATCAATGTCTACCGCCCCAACGTCGACCTGGCGGCAGGCACCCCGACGACGGCCACGGCGACGACCACCATGTCGTTCGCCCTGACGCCGAACGACTACACCTTCGCCGCCGGGCACACCATCGAGCTGCAGCTGGTGGGGAGCACGGCGCCCCTCTTTCGTGCGTCCAACGGGACCTTCCACGTGACGGTGTCGGGCGCACGGGTGACCGTGCCGGTGAGCTGACGCTCGCCGGGCACAGGCGCCCCGGTGCCCGGCGACCTCTTCCGGCGCGTCGCTCGGTCGCACGACCCGCCCGTCCCTCCGGCGGGTAGCGGGGGACGTCACCGCTCCCCGGTGCCCCCGCGTGGGCAGGGAGGCACGAGCCGGTCGTAGAGCCAGTTGGGCCCGACCGTCTCGGCGCCGAGCTCGTGGGCCCGTTGGCGCAGGTGACGGTCGGCGGTGACGAGGAGGGCACCGGCTCCTGCGACCGCGACCTCCGCCACCACGGCGTCGTCGCCGCTCCGTGCGGCGTGCACGACGCGCACCCCGTCGACGTCCGCCTCGACGGCGCCGGCGCGGGCAGCGCCCTCGAGGACGACCACCGCGGGTGTAGGGAGCGTTCCGCTCCTCGCGGCGAGGCGCACCTCCCCCACGAACCGGCGCGCCGCACCCGCCCGGTCCCGCCACCACCCGTCCGGACGGGAGCCGATGACGTTGGCGGCGTCGACGAGGAGCACGCACCGAGCCTCGCGCGTCGTGCCGGCGACGACGTCCGGTGGGGAGTGCGGCAGCAGAGGCAGCAACGTAGACGGGGATGGGGCCGACGTCTTCGGCGCCCCGGCCTGTCGTATCGTCGCCCCATGACCGAACCCCCGCCGCCCACCAGCAAGACGTGGCGCTACCGATTCGTCCGACCCGGCGGCGAAGAGGTCGGCTCAGGTGAGTTCACCGGCGACGAAGCGGCCATCGTCCAGGCCCGTGAGGTGTCGACGTCGGTAGCAGGGCCCGTCGTCGTCGAACGCTTCGGCCTGGTCGACTGGCACTACGTCGACGAGGTCGACGAGCACAGCTAGCGCGGCGGAGCGCCCGCTGGCATTGGCGGGGGGTTCGGAGCCGTTGATGCTCCTATCGTTGTCAAGCAGCGAGGAGGCGCTTGGCCTTCGGGGCGTCTTCGCCGTGCGTGACGAGCCAAGCCGTGTAACTCCGAGCGAGTGCGGTGTCGTGCTTGAGCCCGCGTTCGAGCTCGGAGATCCGGGTCGGCCAGCTGCCGAGTACGTCGCCGCTGCTCTCGACGCCGACCATCGCCGCATGGTGATCGTTGATGGCGCAGGAGTCGACGATGACCTGGTGCGGGACATGACCGAACTGATGACCTCGCTCTGTGCCCGCCTCTACGGCCGGCGCTCGGCTGCCCATCGAGCGGCCAAGGCCATCGAAGCCGCCACCGTCGG
>JAJZJT010000314.1 GCA_021809995.1 Actinomycetes bacterium | reverse complement strand
GGGCGAGGCGCGCCGCCTGGGCGGCGGCCCGCTCGGCCGGCGAGCCGGCCCTGCGGGGGTCAGCGGGAGCCTCGGCCAGTGCCCGTCGCACGACAGGGTCGCGCACCCGCTCGGAGGTCCGCCGCGCCGCTCGGACCGCCCGGTTGGCCTCGAGCTCGCCGGCGATGCGGCCGGGGCCGTGCTCCGCACCCTCGGCCAGGACCGCCAGCTCGGCGACCTTCTCCTCGGCGAAGGCCAGCCACGGCCGGACCTCGGGATCCAGCGTCGTCTCGAGCCCGAGGCTCACCGGCACGTGCAGCAGCGAGCAGGAGGTGGAGGCCACCACCTCGGCGGCGTAGGCGCCGACCCGATCGAGCAGCCCGAGCGAGGCGTCGAGGTCGTTCACCCAGACGTTGCGCCCGTCGACCACCCCGGCGAAGAGCACCCGCTCCCCGATGCCCCGGGTTGCTTCCAGGAGGTCGAGGTTCTCCGGTCCCCGGCACAAGTCGAGGCCGATCCCCTCGACCGGCAGGTCCGCCAGGATCCCCATCGCTCCGCCGACGTGGCCGAAGTAGGTGGAAACGGCGAGGCTCGGGCGACCTGAAGCCTCGCCGAGTCGCCGGTAGGCGTCGGCGAGGGCGTCGAGCTCGCCGGGGCTGCGGTCCTCGACAAGGGCGGGCTCGTCGAGGCGGACCCAACGGGCGCCGGCCGCCGAGAGCGCCCCCAGCAGCTCGAGGTAGACGTCGACGAGCCGGTCGAGGAGCGTGAGCGGGGAGAAGCCGGGCGTTGTGGTCGCGCTACACAACAGGAAGGTGAGCGGGCCGAGGAGCACCGGCATGGTCCCGATGCCGAGGGCCTTGGCCTCCTCCAGCTCGCCGAGGGCCTTGGAGGGGTCCGCCGAGAAGGTGGTGTCGGGGCCGACCTCGGGCACCAGCTGGTGGTAGTTGGTGTCGAACCACTTGGTCAGCTCGAGCGGCGCCACCGCCACGCCCGCCACCTCGCCACCTCGGGCCATGGCGAAGTAGCGCGCCAGGCCACCCTGCACCCCCGGCGGCCCGAAACGGACCGGAACAGCGCCCAGCGCGACGGCCGCGTCGAGTACGTGGTCGTAGAACGAGAAGTCGTTGGAGGGCACGAAACCGACCCCGGCGGCGGTCAACGTGCGCCAGTTGTCGCGCCGGATGCCGGCGCCGACCTCCAAGAGCGTGTCGTCGGCGGAACGTCCGGCCCAGTAGTCCTCGAGCGCCCACTTGAGCTCCCGGTGCCGGCCGATGCGCGCCATGCCGTGCACGGCGGTCCTCATGCCGGCTCCCCCGCGCCGAGCCGGGCGCCGGCAGCGGGGCGCCGGGAACCCGAGCGAGTGGAGAACGTACGGGAGGAGACCGGGCGCCGCGCCGCCGGCTCGGCTGCGGCGGCCTCCAGGTGGCCACCCCGGGCGAGGGCGTCGAGGAGGAGGTGGAAGTAGACCAGTCCGCCGTACGGCCACCAACCCTTGGAAAGGGCGGCGACCTCGTCGTAGCCGGCGGGAGCCGGCAGCTCGAAGCGCCGGCGCAGGTTGTTGCGGGCGCCCACGTCGTCGCCGGGGAGGACCCCGAGGCGCCCGAGCCCCCGCAGCAGCACGTATTCGGCGCTCCACCGTCCGATCCCGGAAAGGGCCACCAGGGCGGCGGCGGCGTGCTCGTCGTCGGCCTGCGTCAAGGTGTCGAGGCCGAGAGTCCCCGAGACGACGCCCCGGGCGAGCCCGATGATCGTCCGGGCCTTCGCCACGCTGAACCCGAGGCGGCGCAGGTGGGGCAGCTCGGCTGCGGCGAGGCGCTCGGCAGCCGGGAACCCGGGCGGGGCGCCCCGGAGCTCGACCTCGGGCCCGTAGGCGGCGGCCAGACGGTCGAGGAGGTGGATGCCGACGGTGAGGGAGAGCTGCTGGCAGGCAACGGCGTTCACGAGCGCCTCGAAGACGCTGGCAAAGCGCGGCGGCCGCACCCCTCTGAAGCGCCCGGCGAGCCCGGCGAGGCGCTCGTCTGCGGCCGCCAGTTCGTAGAAGCCGGCGAGGTCGATCCCGAGCCCGAGCATCCGCTCGAGGGTGTGGCGCACCTCGCCGATGCCAGCCTCGCTCGGGGCTTCCCCGCGGCGGCGCACCTCGACGCCGAGGCGCACCCCCTCCGACTCCCCACCCTCCTGGCGGACGGCGACCAGGACCGGGCTGGCGTCGGCCTCGAGCGTCCTCGTGTAGGTGGTGCCGTCCCAGGCGTCGATGGTGTTGTGGGGCCGGCGCCGCAGCACCCAGACGGTCAGGTCCAGGCGGAACGGTGGGCCGACCTCGATCGTGAAGCGGGCGATCCCCACCGGCTACCTGGCCCTCCCCGCGGCGAGCACGTCGGCGAGCACTGCGGCCCCCGAGTGGTCGACGTCACGGGTGGCGGTCAACAGCACGAGGCGACCGTGGCGACGGGCGAGGCCCCGCAACCGCTCGACGGCGGACGCGCCGGGCTCGTGGTCCAGCTCGGCCTTGTAGCGGCGGGTGAACTCACCGAACCGCTCCGGGTCGTGGCCGTACCAGCGGCGTAGCTCGGCGCTCGGCGCTGCGTCCTTCGCCCACTCGTCGAAGTCCACCGCTCCCTTCTGCATCCCTCGGGGCCACAGCCGGTCGACTAGCACCCGGTGCTCGCCGGGGCGGCGCCCAGAGTCTTCGTGCACCCGGACCACCTCGACGCCGGCCTTGGCCGCCGCCCCAGTCCTCGTTGCCCAGCTCACCGGGCCCGGAACCCGAGGGCCGCCGCCGCCTCCTCGTCGATCATGGCCGGGCTCCACGGCGGGTCCCACACCACCCGCACGTCGACCTCGACGGCCCCGTCGACGGCGTCGGCGATGGCGGTGCGGGCCATCTCGGGGAGCACCTCGGACGCCGGGCAGCCCGGCGTCGTCATCGTCATCTCCACGACCACCGTGCCAGCTTCGGCCCGCACCGCGTAGACCAGCCCGAGCGACACCACGTCGAGGTACAGCTCGGGGTCGTAGACGCCCCGCAGCGCATCCCACGCCGCGTCGAGCACGTCGGACGCCGACAGCTGCAGCCAGCTGCGTCCGTCAGCCGGTACGCCCGGATCGGCCACACCGTCTGACGTTCGGTCCGTCACGACGGCCGCCGGAAGGTGACCCGCCAGTCGCCGCCGCCGAGGTCCTCT
>JAJZJT010000313.1 GCA_021809995.1 Actinomycetes bacterium | reverse complement strand
CCGACCCGGTCAATGGGGCGATCACCACGATGGCGCAGGGGCTCACCAACGAGGCGACCGGGCTCAACACCCAGATCTCCTTCGAGCAGATGCTGGCCAACCAGGAGCAGAAGTCGCTCCAGCAGGAGTTCTCGAACCTCGAGGTGACCCTCGGGACGCTGAAGAACCAGGGCGCCGCGCTGGCCAGCGCGCTGTCACAGCTCTCATGAGCGCGACGGTCACCCGGGGCGCCGCGGGGGGAGACCGGCACGACGCTGCACATCACGACGCTGCACACCACGACGCTGCACACCACGACGCTGCACACCACGACGACGGAAGGAGGAGGCCATGGCGGGACCGGTCGTCCGGGCCGAGGAGCTGAGGCAGCGGTACCTGCGGGAAGCGGTGCTCACCGCCTCGCCCGCCACCCGCCTCACCATGCTCTACGACCAGATGCTCCTCGACTTCCGCGTGGCCGACGACGGCTTCGAGCGCGGCGACCTCAAGGCCGTCAACGACGCCCTGTGCAACGCCCAGGAGATCCTCCTCGCGCTGCGTGGGACCCTGCGCACGGACCTATGGTCCGAGGCCGAGGAGCTGGCCTCGCTCTATCTCTTCCTCCATCACCAGCTCGTCGAGGCCAACCTGAACAAGGACCGGGACCAAGCCCAGCGCGTCGGCGAGGTGGTGGGCGATCTTGCGTCGGCGTGGCACCGGGCGGCCGAGGCCGAGGCCGAGCGGGTGGTCCAGCCTGCTGCCACGGAGAGCGCCGGGTGACCGGGCCCGGATCCGGCCGGGACGCCACCACCGAGGCGTGGGCCGCCGAGCTCGACGCCATGGAGGCGCACCTCGACGCCCAGCGCGCCGCCTTCGCGGCACGGGGAGCGGAGTTGCCCGCCGTCCGCGACCCGACCCCTCCGGAGGAGCTCGGCCCGCTCCCCGAGGAGCTGCGCGGGCGCGCCGAGGCGCTGCTCGCCGCCACCCGTGCGCTCGAAGGTTCCGTGGCCGAGGCGCGGGCCAGCCTGGTCGCTGCCGTCCGGGCCGCCGAGCGGTCCGGGAGACGGGCCGCCGCCTTCGTCGACGCCCGGGCCTGACCGGCTCGCCCGGCACACTGCCCGGGCCTGAACCGGGTCAGGCCGGTTTGCGAGCCACCACGGCGAGGTGGGCCTCGATCGAGCACTGCCCGTCGACGCGCTCGCCGGCGAACACCTCGAGGCTGTCGTCGACCTCGTCGGCATCCAAGATGCCGGCCTCTACGATGGCGTCCCGGGCGCTCCGCAGCCGTTGGAGGGCAAAGGCGCGGGCTGGGTCCTCGGGTGTCGAGGGACCGTGGACCGCCTGGGGCAGGACCACGACCGACACGATGGTGAACCCCGCCTGTTCGAGGAGCGTCGACACCTTCCGCCCGACGAAGCGGTCCCCGCCTCGGGCTGCCTGCAGGTCGGCGAAGGCGCGTTGCAACCGGCGAAAGGCGTCGGAGGGCTCGGGGTAGGAGATCGACAGCCCGTCGTCGGCGTCGACGACGCACACGCCGCCGCCCGGGGCGACGACCCGGAAGAGCTCGTCGGCGGCGCGCCCGGGGTCGTCGAGGTGCTGGAAGAGGAGGCGGGCGGTGGCGAGGTCGAACCGTCCGTCGTCGACCGGCAGGTCGTAGGCGTCCCCGAGCCCGTAGGAGACCTGGCTGCCCGGCCGGAACCAGCCTCTCTCCTCGACCCCCTCGGTGATCGCTCGTGCCACCTCGAGGTTGGCGGGGTCGCGGTCGAGCCCCACCACGGTCACAGGCACCATGCCGGCGAGCTCGACCGGGGTGGGACCGAAGCCCGTCCCGACGTCCAGCACGTGCGCGCCCTCGGCGACGCCGAGGGCGCCGAGGAGCGCACGGCGCGACGGGCCCGTCGCCAGGGTCTGCACGAGCAGCCACCGCTCGGGCATGTCGGGGTGCTCGTTCAGGTAGGAGAGGTACGTCGTGTCGACGGCGTTCCAGTCGAGGGAGGCGATCGGTAGGGCGGTGGGCACGGGTCGACCTCCTCGGGGGGCCGGGCCGGGCGGGGTGGGCGCACCCCGGTGCCGGTCGGCGTCGGACGGCAGCGATCGTAGGGCACGGCGCGCGTCGCGCCGGGGCATGCACGACGGCATGCACGGTCGCGTGCCCTCCCGCTCCACAACGTCGTGCGTCGGCGCTAAAGGTCCCCACGGCGGCGTCCGATACCAACGGTGCCGGCAGGGACTGCCAGCACGACCGCCCAGGACGGGCACGAGGGAGGAGCCGGGATCGCCCGAGCGAGCCCTGCTCCCGACGTGACGTCGAGCGAGGTGGTTGCCGTGCCCGAGGGCATCGTTGGAGTCCTGAAGTTCGCCGTCGACAGCATCTCGCTGGCTCAGCAGACGACGGCGAACAACATCGCCAACGAGCAGACGCCGGGGTACACCGCGCAAGAGGTGCACTTCGAGCAGAGCCTCCGCCAGGCTCTCGCCGCCCCGGCGGGAGGTACCGCCGCCTCCACCGTCACGCCCTCGCCTGCCCTACCTGCCACCAATGGCAACAACGTCGACCTGCCGACGGAGCTGACCAACGCCACGCAGGAGACCATGCAGTACCAGACCATGGTCGACCTTCTGAACGCGCAGTTCCGGCTCGTGCAGGGCGCTACCGGAGGGAGCTTCCTGTGAGCTTGTTCGGAGCCATGCCGATCGCCCGCTCGGGCATCGACGTCGCCCAGACGTGGATCGACGCCATCGGCGGGAACATCGCCAACGCCAACGACGCCGTGTCCCCCAACCAGGGGGCGTACGCCACCCAGTACGTGGTCGCCCAGCCCCTGCCTTCGACGCAGCCGAGCGGTGCCGGCCAGGGCGTCGTCGCCTCCCAGGTCCTCCTCGGCAGCACGGCCGGCCAGCTCGCCTACCAGCCCAACAACCCGCTGGCCAATGCCCAGGGCATGGTGCGCTACCCGTCGGTCGACCTCGGCCAGCAGCTCGTCGACCTCGTGATGGCCCAGACGAGCTACCAGGCGAACGTGGCCGTGGTGAACCAGGCCAAGGCCGCCTACCAGTCGGCGCTCACCTTGGGGTCCTGACGCGGTGGCCATCGTCCCGATCCCCCCCACGCCCCCCACCCCGCCCACACCCCCGTCCGCGGCGCCGACTGCGGCGGGGGCGTCGGGCGCCGGCGCCGCCGGCGCCGCCGGCG
>JAJZJT010000312.1 GCA_021809995.1 Actinomycetes bacterium | reverse complement strand
CGTCGACCATCGTCACGCCATCTGCACCAGGGTCTGGGCCACGGTCGAGTCGGTGGCCACGACCTTGGTGTTGGCCTGGTAGGCCTCCTGGGCGACCACGAGGTCGGTGAGCTGGGTGGCCAGGTTGACGTTGGAGGACTCGAGCGAGCCGCCGATGAGCGAGCCGCGCCCTCCGGTGCCCGGTGC
Source organism: Actinomycetes bacterium (assembly GCA_021809995.1). Lineage (GTDB taxonomy): Bacteria > Actinomycetota > Acidimicrobiia > Acidimicrobiales > RAAP-2 > JAJZJT01. Next base: position 2,989 of record JAJZJT010000312.1, on the reverse strand, counting down.
CCCGAGGGACGGCTGCCCCGAGTTGGGCGTCGTGATGTAGTCGAGGTTGCCGATTGTCTGGAGACCGCCCGGGTTGGTGAAGTTGGCCAGCGCGAGCTGGCCGATGTTCTGCGTGAGCCCGTTCGAGAACGACCCGACGATCATGCCGCCCGAGTTGATCGAGTAGGACGTGAGCGTCCCGGCCGCCGCGCCGTCCTGGTTAGCCACAGTGGCCGTCGACTGGCCGGCGAACTGGGTGAAGGACGAGGCTGTCCCCGGTGCCGGGAAGTCGAGGTTCCACGTGTCGCCGGCCGGGAACGTGTAGCCGGACGGCATCGTGCTCACGGGGAGTGAGAACGAGCCGTTGGGGTTGGTCGTGGCACCGGTGATGGAGGCCACCTGGCCGCTTGCGGCGTCGAAGGTGATGGTGGGCGGGGTGGTCCACAGCTTCGAGGTGGTGCCCCCCGGGAGGGTCGCCGTTCCCTGGACCGTCCAGCTGTTCGCGCTGCCGGCGACCGGGGTGAAGGTCAGGACCACCGGGATGGCGTTGCCGAGGGAGTCGTAGGCGTGCGTCGTCATCGAGATGGGCGTCGCCGTGCCCGACCCGCTCCAGGCGGGGAGGTTCCCGCCCATAGTGATGTTGGCGGTGGCCGAGGCCGGGATGACCTGGCCGGTAGGGATGGTGACGGGACCGACCGGGGCGTTGGAGTTCACTTGGCCGTTGACTGCCTGCCATCCCTGGATGAGCCCGCCCGTCGGCGTGGCCAGGTTGCCGTTGGCGTCGACGGTCAGGTGACCCGCCCGGGTGAAGACCTGCTGGCCTCCCTGGACGGCGACGAGGAAGCCGTTCCCCGAGATGGCCACGTCGTTGGGCTGGTTGGTCTGCTGCAGCGATCCCTGGGAGAGGTCGTTCGCCACGGCGGCGACCCGGACGCCCGAGCCCACCGCCACCGGGTTGATGCCGGCACCCGTGTTGTTCGCCGGGGGCGCGGTCGCCCCGGCGATCTGCTCGGAGAGCAGGTCGACGAAGTCGACGCTCTGTTGCTTGAAGCCGTCGGTGTTGACGTTGGCGATGTTGTTGCCGATCGTGTCGAGGTACGTCTGGTTGGCGTTGATGCCGGACACGGCGGCGAGCAGGGCTCGGTCCATGGGTTCTTCCTCCGTAGGTTGCGATCGTTGGGTTGCGGACGTCGGGTTGCGGTCTCGGTGCGCGGGGTGCTCAGGCGGTCGTCGACGAACCGGTCCCGGAACTGGTGCCGGTCGATCCGGACGTGGTGGTGGTGGTGGTGGGCGCTGCCGGCGGGGGCGTCCCCACCGACTGGACGGCGCTCAACGGGACCGCCGTGCCGTTGACGTCGAGCACGGGGCCGTTCGTCGGGTCGAGGGAGACGCCGGTCACCTTGCCGGTCACCGTCGTCCCGTTGGCGAGCTTGGCGCTCACCTGCTGGCCGATCATGCTGGTCGACGTCATGGTCTGCTGGCTGGCCAGTTCCTTGGTGATGGTGCGCTGCAGGTTCGAGATGGTCTCGACCTGGGTCAGCTGCGCCGTCTGCGACAGGAACTGCGTCCCCGACGTGGGGTTCAACGGGTCCTGGTACTTGAGCTGGGCGACCAACAGGTTGAGGAAGGTGTTGGGGTTCGTGAGGCTCTGGAGCGGGTTGGTGCTCGACGATGCCGACGTGGCGGCGGCCTGGGTAGACGAGACGGGGTTCACGGTCATGGTTGGCTGCTCCTCGGGAGGGCGGGTGGCTGGGTCACGGCGCGGGTCGGGGTCACGGGTCAGAGGTGGAGGTCGATGGTTCGGGCGCCAGCCGTCGCCGGAGCGCCGACGAGGACGGGGCCGGGACCGGCCGGGCCGACGGTCCCCACCGGCGCGCCTGCGGAACCGGCACGAGCCTGCCGGCGGTTGCCGTGGCGTCCGGCACCGCGAGCGTCCGGCTGGGCCGAGCCGAACGACGCCAGCTCGACCACCACCCGCTGCCCGGCACCGAGGGCCAGGTGGTCGTGGAGCTCGGGGAGGGCCCGGGCCAGGGCCGCATGGCCGGCCTCGGAGCCGGCCCACAAGCTGACCACCACTTGCTGGGCGTCGACCGAGACGGTCGCTTGCACCGTGCCCAGCCCGTCGGGCTGGAGGCCGAGGCTCACCGAATGCACACCGAGGCCGGCCCGGAGCGGGGCGAGGACGGTGACGAGCTGGTCGGGCACGCCGGCGGTACCGGGAACGGCGACTGTGGCGCTCCCGGCGGCCGGGGCGGCACTGACCGAGCTCGGCATCGGAGCACCCGGCATCGCCGCGTTGGGCGGGGCCGTCGGCGTCGACCCCTCGGTCCCTGCGGTCGTCCGGGCCGCCACGGCGCCCGCCTGCGGCGCGTTCGACGACGATCGGGCCGACGCCGACGCGGCACCCGTCGTCGGGCCCGCACCGGCCGTCCCGCTTGCCGGCGAAAGCCTCACGGGGAGGGCACCGCCCGGTCCGCCAACCGGTCGACCGGTGGCCGTCGCCACCGCGGGCGGGACGGACGTGCCCGCGGTGGGCGGGGCCGTCGGCGATCCTGCGGCACCGGGCGCTGGCGACGCATCGACGGCACCGGAGGTCGTGCTCCCCTTCGGACCGGCCGCTCCCGACGACCCCGGCGACGGGGCCGTCCGAGCGCTCCCCGTCGGGCGCCCGGTCGAGGCCGGGCTGTCGGCGGGCACGCCAGCGTCGGAGCGGCTCGAGCCGGATCCCGTCCGGCCAGCCGTAGCCGCTGCCCCGTCGGATGCGACGCCGGGAGGGGTTGGGGTCGCCGCGACCGGCGCGCCGGGAGCGCCGGAACGAGCCGTTGCCGCGTCACCGGCGACAGCCTGCGAGCCGGTGACCCCGTTGCCCGGGCCGCCCGTTCCGGTACCGGCCGCTCGCCCCCCACCGGGCACGGCACCCGGGGCACCGGCACGCGGGGGCGGGGGAGCGGCCGCCGCAGCGGCGTCCTGAGCCGGAACAGCAGCGGTGGTGCCTGGTGTCGGGTGGCGA